>JANMAW010000578.1:0-1827 GCA_031360005.1 Rhizobacter sp. | reverse complement strand
ATCCGCAGGCGTTTCATCCAGGTCGCCAAGACCTGTCTCATGGTCTTTGCCTTTCTCGGGCGTCTTGTGAACACCCTGGTGGGTCGGTGGACCCGGTGCAGCAAAAAAGAGGGAGGCGAAATCTCCGATTCTTCCGCTGATCTCTCAGCGGAAGCTTTCCCGAAGGAAGCGGATGCCGAGAGGGCTAGTGCGCAGCGCCGGACTGCTCAGGCAGCCCGCGTGCGGAGCCGGCGACGATGGCCGGTCGATTCGCATCCGCCACGATCAGGCCGGTCGCGGCGCCTGAGTCGAGCCACGCCGCGCCAGCGCCGCATGCGCCGGAAGCGGCGGTGCTGTCGTGGTGGGATGGGTGGTGGCTCATGGCATGGGATGGATGTTCGAGAACGCGTGCGGATCGTAGCAGCGGCCGCGGTGCCGGCGCAAGACGGGCCAGCCCGTTGGCGTTGCGCGCTGTCCACTCGATGAAGGATGCCGGGGGTCGCGGCGGGCGGGTCGTTCCCCGATCGCCGGGCCCGGCAGGCGCCGTCGACGCTGGCGCAACTTGGCTTGCGTCAGCTGCGGTAGTCGGCGTTGATCTTCACGTAGTCGTAGCTCAGGTCGCAGGTCCACACGGTCGTGCCGGCCGCGCCGCGGTGCAGGTCGACCCGCACCGTGATCTCGCTTTGCTTCATCACGCGCTGGCCGTCCTCTTCGCGGTACTCGGGCAAGCGCCCGCCGGCTTTCACGACATGCACATCGTCGAGGAACAGGTCGATCAGCGTCTGGTCGAGATCGTCGATGCCCGCGTAGCCCACCGCCGCGAGGATGCGGCCCAGGTTCGGGTCGCTCGCGAAGAACGCGGTCTTGACCAGCGGCGAATGCGCGATCGCGTAGGCCACCTGGCGGCACTCGCCTTCGGTCTTGCCGCCATCGACGCAGACACTGATGAACTTGGTCGCGCCTTCGCCGTCGCGAACGATCGCCTGTGCAAGCAGCTGCGCGACTGCAACGACGGCATCGCGCAGACGCTTGCCGTCGCCCGTGTCGAACTGCGCAATCTCGGCATGCCCGGCCTGCCGTGTCGCGATCAGCACGAACGAATCGTTGGTCGAGGTGTCGCCGTCGATCGTGATGCGGTTGAACGACTGATCCGCCGCGTCACGCACCAGGGCTTCCACGAGCGCCGGGGCGATCACCGCGTCGGTGGCGATGAAGCCGAGCATCGTCGCCATGTTCGGGCGGATCATCCCCGCACCCTTGCTGATGCCGGTGATCGTGACCGTCTTGCCGCCGATCTGCAGGCGCGTCGAGGCCGCCTTCGGCAGCGTGTCGGTGGTCATGATCGCCTCGGCCGCCGCGCCCCAGTGGTCGGCGCGCAGGTCGGCGATCGCGGCCGGCAGGCCGGCGACGATGCGGTCGACCGGCAGGCTCTCCATGATCACGCCGGTCGAGAACGGCAACACCTGCTCGGGCGCGATTCCCAGGTGCCCCGCCAACGCCACGCAGGTTTCCCGTGCCCGCGCGAGCCCGTCTTCGCCGGTGCCGGCGTTCGCATTGCCGGTGTTGATGACGATCGCGCGCGGGCTCGAGGGGCCCGCGAGGTGGGCGCGGCAGAGCTGAACCGGCGCGGCGCAGAAGCGGTTGCGGGTGAACACGCCGGCCACCAGGGAGCCTTCGGCGATCGTGACCACCGTCAGGTCGCGACGGTTGGCCTTGCGCACGCCGGCCATCGCAATGCCCAGCTCGACGCCGGCCACGGGAAACAGGCTGTAATGGTTTGGGGCTTGCAGGTTGACGGGCATCGCGGCGCTTCGAAGTGACGGGTGGTGCTCGACGATTGTAGACACC
>JANMAW010000554.1:0-7775 GCA_031360005.1 Rhizobacter sp. | reverse complement strand
GCCGCCGCTGATCGTGTTCCACCTGCGACTGCTCGACGACCCGTCGACGGCGGCCGGCCTGGTCGACCACCTGCGCGGCGCGCCGAACCCGATGGAGGAGGAGCAGGCGCTGAAGGTGATGCACATGCTCGGCGCGATGCCGCTGCAGGTGTCGCTGCCCGGCGACACGCAGTCGCAACGCCCGGTGCTCGCGACACCGCAGGACGTGGCGCTCGAAATGCCCGGCGACGTCGACCGGAAGCTGCTCGAAGGCTTCCTCCAGGAGGCGCCCGACCAGGCGCGCTACTTGGTCGACCTGGCGCGCAACATGGCCTCGGGCGAAGGCGACAGCTCCGATCTGGAGGCCGCCAAGCGCGTCGCGCACACGCTGAAGGGCTCGGGCGCGATCATCGGCCTGCGCGGGCTGGCCTCGCTCGGCCATCATTTTGAAGACATCCTCGAGCACTTCGAGCGCCAGGGCGGTCAGATTGCGAAGCCGGCCGCCGACGCGCTGCTCGACGCCGCCTACTGCCTCGAGCAGATGGTCGGCTACGTGGTCGGCAGCGACGACTACCCGCAGCAGGCGCAGGGCGTGCTGCAGACGGTGCTCGACCTCGCGAACCGCGTCGATCGCGGCGAATCGCTCGAACTGCCGCTCGCGCGCCTCGCCTCGGCGATGCCAGCGCCGCTCGGTGTGCCAGACGCCAGACGCCCGGCGCCACCCGACGTGCCTGCGATCAACCAACCCGCGGCGCGGCAGCAGCCGCAGGGGGCCGTCGCGCCGCTGGCGCCCGCCGCCACCGTGTCGCCGACCGCTGCGCTGCGCGTCAGCGTGCAACGCGTCGAGGAGCTGTTCCGCGTCTCGGGCGAGGTGTCGGTGCACAGCGCGGCGATGGAGGCGCGCGTGAAGGCGCTCGCCGGTCGCGCGAAGGAGCTGCTGGTGCAGAACCTGCGCGTGCAAAAACGCCTGTTCGAGCTGGAAACGGTGGTCGACGTGCGTGCGTTGACGATGATGCGCGCGCGCACCCATCGGGCCGCCGAGGCCGCGTTCGACCCGCTCGAGATGGACCAGTACAGCGAGCTCCACAGCACCACGCACGCGCTGGTCGAGGAGGCCGCCGACGCGCGCGCGCTGGCGCTGCGGCTCGAGGACGAGATCGCCAGGCTGGCCAGCGTGCAGACGCACCAGCAGCGCCTGTCGAAGGATTTGCAGCACCTCGTGATCGGCACCCGCATGACCGAAGTCGGCGTGCTCGAGTCGCGGCTGCAGCGCAATGTGCGCTCGACCTGCCAGGCCACCGGCAAGCAGTCCAGCCTGGTGCTGAAAGGCGCCGAGACGCTGATCGACACCGACGTGCTGAATCGCCTGGCCGAGCCGCTGATGCATATGCTGCGCAATGCGGTCGACCACGGCCTCGAGACACCCACCGAGCGCCTGCGCGCCGGCAAGCCGGAGACGGGCCGCATCGTTCTCGACTTTGCGCTGCAGGGCCAGCAGGTGGTGCTGCGCTGCCATGACGACGGCCGCGGCCTCGACCTCGCGGCGATCCGGCAGCGCGGCGTCGAGCGCGGCCTGATCGCGGCCGAGCAGACCGCGAGCGACGATGAGATCACCCGCCTGATCCTGTTGCCGGGCTTCTCGACCCGCGACACAGTGAGCGAGGTCTCCGGCCGCGGCGTCGGCCTGGACGTCGTGCGCGAATGGGCCAGCACGATGAACGGCTCGATCCGCATCGCCTCGCAACCCGGCGCCGGCTGCACGATCGAGCTGCGCTTCGCGGCCTCGCTGACCACGCTGCAGTCGCTGATCGTCGAGGTCGGCGGCGAGCGCTTCGCGCTGCCGGCGGTGCAGATCGACAAGGCGGTGCCGCGCGGCGTCGGCACCTTCGAGCAGCTCGGCGAGCAGTTCGTCTACCGCCACGACAAGCGGGTCTACCCGGCGCTGCGGTTGGCCGATCTGGCCGGGCTCGCGGTCGACGCGACCGGGTCGCTGAACGACCACGACGCGGTGATCGTGCGGGTCGACGACAAGACGCATGCGCTCGCGGTCGAGCGCCTGATCGACTCGCGCGAATTGCTGGTCAAGAGCCCGGGCCGATACGCGCGTCACGTGCGCGGCGTGTCGGGCCTGTCGATCCTCGGCGACGGCGGCCTCGCGGTGAACCTCGACCTCGTGCAGCTGCTCGCGGCCGGCACGCGAACCGCGGTGGTGCGCGGCGTCGCGCCGGTGCAGGCCCCGCAGCGCGAGCTGACCCGTGTGCTGATCGTCGATGATGCGCTGTCGGTGCGCAACTCGCTGCTGCAGCTGGTGCAGGATGCCGGCTTCCGCGCCGAGACCGCGCGCGACGGCATCGAAGCGATCGACACGCTGCGCGCCTTCAAGCCCGACGTAGTGCTGACCGATCTCGAGATGCCGAACATGAACGGCATCGAGTTGACCTCGCACATCCGCGGCCGCGACGACCTGAAGGGACTGCCGGTGATCATGATCACCTCGCGCTCGCAGGACAAGCACCGCCGGATGGCGGAGCAGGCTGGCGTCGACAGCTACCTGACCAAGCCCTACAACGACGGCGAGCTGCTGCAGACGATCCGGCGCGCGATCGCGGCCTGAGCGCGCAGCCTTGGAGGACCCGAACGATGAACCCGACCCCCCCTGCCCCGGCGCGCCCCGCACTGCGTGGCAATTTCGTGCTGCTGCGTGCCGACGCGCTGCGCCTGCTGCTGCCGCAGCACGAGGTCGGCGGCGCCGAGTACCTCGATGCACGGCCGCAATGCGACTCGCGCGACGGCGTGTTCGAGGTCGCTCAGGGCTCAGGCACACGCCGCGTCGCGGCGCTGTCGCAGCAGATGACGCTGTTGCCGCAGTTCCCCGCCGACCGCTTCATGGTGACCATGCTCGGTAGCGCCGGCAATGGCATCGTCTGGGCCTGGAACGAAGTCAAGGTCCTGTCCGACGCGAACCTGCAACCGCGGTCGCTGCCGCCGGTGCTGTGTGCGCCAGACATGCCGCTCGGCGAGTATGTCGAGGACGGCGAAGGCATCGCCTTCCTTTGCAGTGCGCAGCGCCTGGACGAACTGGCGCTGCAGGCGCGAGGCTGACACCATGGACATGCAGCTTCCTTTCACTCCCAACGAATCCGGCGACGTCGTTGCCGCGCGCCGCGGATCACCGGCGCGGCTGATCGAATACACGCACGGCCGCCACGTCGCGCTGCCGGTGCACACGACGCTCGAGCTGATGGCGCTGCCGGCGCTGATCGAGGTGCCGGGGGCCGCCTACTACGCGCGCGGGCTGCTGAAGTGGCAGGGCCGTCACCTGCCGGTAGTCGACCTGTACACGCTGCTGCGCGCCTACCCGAACGACCTGCCGCAGCGGCTGCGCTATGCGCTGATCGTCGCCTACCAGACGGCACCGCGCGAACCGGTGCGACACGGCGCGCTCGCGCTTCCCGCGCTCCCGCAGACGGTCGAGGTGACCGACGATGCCCAATGCGATCTGCCCGATGACAGCGACCTGTGGCCGCTGCTCGCGCTGTCGTGTTTCCGCTACGATGGGCGCGCGGTGCCGATCCTCGACGGCGGGCGGCTGTTCGGCTCATCGCACGCCTGAACCGTCGGCGCGACGGCAACGGGACCGCCGCACACCGCGGCGTGTAAGCACATCGGGAGCGCGCGGACATGGGCAGCACGAGCGACGGCGAGTCGCGCAGGAGACGCGGCGTCGCATTGCTCGCGCTCGCCAGCCTGATCCTGCTTGCCGGGCTGTTCGGCGGCACCTGGACGATTTTGCAGCGCGTCGGCGTGCTGGCCAAGGCGACGCAGGCACTCGCCGGGATCGAACTTGCGGTGCAGCATCTCGATCACGACCTGAGGAGCATGCGGGAGGCGCGCCGCGGCCATGCGCTCACCGGCTCCGAACCTTTCGCCGCGGCTTTTGACGTGGCTGCCGCAGCCTGGCCGGGCCGGCTGGTCGAACTGCAACGCCTCGCGGGCCGGCCGCTCGACGAACTGCGCAGCCAGATCAAGGAATACGAGTCCCACTTGCGCGAATCGCTGCGCGCGCAGGCCGACCATCCGGACGATCGCGCGGCGCAGGACCGCTACACCGCAGCCGACGAAACGATGAGCCTCGGCCTCGGGCAGCGCTTGCGCGGACTCGAAGTCGCCGCGCGCAAGCGCTTCGATGCGGAGGTGCGCGAGCTGTCGGCCACGGCGCGGCGCATGCAACTGGTCGCGATGGGGCTTTTCGGTTTCGGCGCGCTCGGCATCGCCGGCGGCTTCGCGCTGGACGGCTTCGGTATGCGCCGCCGTGAGCAGGCGCGCGATGCGCTCGACAAGGTCAACGCAGGACGGGAGCAGAAGTTCGTCGCGCGCGTCGATGCGCTTGCCGAGGCCGAGCGCCGCTACTGGCAGGTCGTCGAGATGTCGGTCGACGCCGTTCTGCTGTGCGATGGGCGCCGACGCATCACCTACGTCAACCCGGCCGGCGCCGCGCTGCTGCGCCGCCTCGACCACGCCGAGCCGCTCGGGCGCAGCGTCGACGACCTTTTCGGCGCGGCACCGGTGACGGCGGGGCCCGGATGGTCCGATCGCCTGTGGGACGCGCCCTGCCAGTTGCCCCGCGTGCCCGCCGCTTTGAAGCGGACCGAGGGGCCGTCGCTGCCGGTCGAGCTGGCCGCGACGTCGTACCGAAAAGGGTCGGATCTGCACGCGCAGATCGTGATCCGCGAGTTGAGCGATCTGCTCGGCGAGGACGCCTCGACGCGCGACCAGTTGCGCTTCAACGAACAGGTGGTCGAGGCGGTGCCGCACGCGCTGTCGCTGCGCGACGAAGCCGGCCGCTTCCTGCTCGTGAACCGGGCGTTCGAGGCAGCGCACGGCATCGACCGCACGCGTCTGCTCGGAAAAGCGGCGCAGGACGTGCTTCCCGCCGGGGTCACGGCAGCGATCGCGCGCAACGACGCGCAAGCGAAGCGAGGCCACGCGCCGATCGACTTCGACACGCGCTTCGACGGCGTGGCGGGCCAGGCGCGCAGCGTGCGAATCCGCGTCCAGGCGCTGCGGCGCGTCGACGCCAGCCTGATCGGCGTGATGGCGCTCGAGACCGATGTCAGCGCGCTGCGCGACAAGGAGGACGAGCTGTTCGCGCTGAACGCCAAGATGGGGCAGATGTCGGCGCGGCTGATCGAGGCCCAGGAGGACGAGCGGCGCCGCATCTCGCGCGACCTGCACGATCAGGTCGGGCAGATCCTGACGGCGCTGAAGCTGCAACTCGCGTCGCTGGCGCGCCGCGACAGCGTCGAAGGGCGCGCGCTCGCGGCGCCGATCGAGCTCACCGAGGAAGCGCTGCGCCACGCCCGCGACCTGACGGCGTCGCTGCACCCGCACCTGCTCGACGACCTGGGGCTCGCGCCGGCGATGCGCTGGCTGATCGACCGCTTCATCCGGCCGTCGCTGCCTGAGGTCGAGTTGCGCTGCGAAATGGAGCCGGAGCGCGGCGCCGCGGCCACCGAGCTGGTCGCATTTCGCGTCGTTCAGGAGGCGCTGACGAACGTGGTGCGGCATGCGCAGGCCACGCGGGCCGGCGTGATGCTCGAGGCGCATGATGGACACTTGTCGATCGAGGTGTTCGACGACGGCGAAGGCTTCGACGCCGGCAACACCTGGTTCGACCTGCAGCGCCGCACGTCGATCGGCGTGGCCAGCATGCGCGAGCGCGTCGCCGAACTCGGTGGCGACTTCCAGATCGACAGCACGCCCGGCGTCGGCACCCGACTGCGCGCCTGGCTGCCGTGGTGAGCCGCAGCCGCGGATGCAGTGGACAATAGCCGGATGCGAGTGCTGTTGGCTGACGATCATCAACTGGTGCGGGCGGGCCTGCGGGCGCTGCTCGACGCGATGGACGGCGTGGAGGTTGTGGCCGAGGTCGGCGACGGCGAAGAGGCGGTGCGGCTGGCGCTGGAACTGCAGCCCGATGTGGCGTTGCTCGACATCGCGATGCCCAAGCTTGGTGGCCTCGCGGCAATGCACCAGATCCGCGCCGCCGCGGGGCCGACCCGGATCGTGCTGTTGTCGATGTACGACAACGACGAGTACGTGACCGAGGCGGTGCGCGCCGGCGCCGCGGGCTACCTGATCAAGGATGCCGCCGTCGAGGAACTCGCGCTGGCGTTGCAAGCAGTGGCGCGCGGCGACACCTATCTCAGCCCGAGCATCTCGCGCAAGCTCGCGGCGGCCTTCAGCGGCGGTGCGCGCACCGGTCCGGGCCTGACCGCGCGTCAGACCGAGATCCTGCGACTGGTGGCGCAGGGCCGGTCATCGAAGGAGATCGCCCGGCTGCTCGACCTGTCGATCAAGACCGTCGAGACGCACCGTGCGCAAATCATGGATCGGCTCGACGTCCACGACGTGACGGGCCTGGTACGCTACGCGATCCGCTCGGGGCTGATCTCGGCCGACGGTTAGCAGGACCGCATCCGCAGGTCGCCGCTATCGCCGGATGCGGACCGTCGCCGCGGGTTCAACAGCAAGGCGCTGCGGAAGGTCCGGCGCAAAGAAGAACAGCCTGGAAACCGAGGCTTCGAGGCTGTTTTCTAGAACGAAAGTTCTGGTGCGGCTGGCAGGAATCGAACCCACGACCCCTTGGTTCGTAGCCAAGTACTCTATCCAGCTGAGCTACAGCCGCGAAGCCTTGGAGTGTAGCAGGATCGGCTGCGTCTCAGCCCAGCCTCGCCGCCGCTTCGAAGCACTCGCCGACACGCCGCAGGTCGCCTTCCTGTCGTGCCAGTGTCGCCAACGCGAGCCAGGCCTTGCGGCGCGGGGTACTGCCCAGCGCCGGATCGGCGGCCGCCTGCTCCAGCAGCCGGCGCGCCTTGCCCCAGAGCTGGCGTTCGGCGAGCGCGCAACCCACCGCCAGCGCCACCGCTCCTTCGCGGGCGTACGCCTGTGCCGCCGCCTCCAGGCGCGGCAGCCATTCCGGCCCGATGCCGGGAATCGCGCTGACTAGGCCCAGCGACACCGCCGCGCGCTCGTCGGCGCCGAGTTCGGTGAGCCGCTCCCAGAACGGACGCAACCAGCCGCGCGCTTCCTCGATCGCACCGAGCGTCGCGGCACGATCCGCGGCGCGCGCGGCGACAAACGCATCGCGCCGGTCGATCGCGTCGAACTGCCCCCAGACGCGGCGCAGCTGGTCGATGTCATGCGCCGTGTCGAGCGACTCGAACGCCAGCGAGCGCAGCAGGCCTTGCGCCGCGATCTTCGAGAAGCCCTGGTGCTTGGCGAGCAGCCGCGCGGTCTTCAGCGCATCCTGTGGCTGACGGCCCAGGCGGGTGGCCTGCAGCTTCAGGCGCAGTGCATGGGTGCGCCGCGCCACGCCGACCGGCAACTCGCCGAGCAATTCGAGCGCGCGCGGCGCATCGCGGTCGTCCAGCGCCCATTCGGCCGCCAGCAGCCGCGCGCCTTCCGCGGCCGAGCGCGCGGCGGCGCTGCGGCGCGAGAGATCGAGTGCGCGTGCCAACTGCTCGTCCCGGGCGGCACGGTCCTGCAAGCGATGCGCGCTGCCCGCCGCCAACAGATGGCCGAGCACGGTGAACTCGTTGTCTTGCGCGAGTTCGGGTGTGTCGGCCTGGATCACCAGCGCGCGCTCCGCCGACTTCTGGGCCCGGTTGCCGCGCCCGCCGCAATCCTGCGCGAGCGCGTCGCGCAGCGCCGCCTGAGCATTGCGGTCGCGCCGCGCGACGCGCCACTCGCGCGCGCGCCGCGGCAGCCCGACGAGCGCATCGATGGCCTGGATC
>JANMAW010000177.1:0-3015 GCA_031360005.1 Rhizobacter sp. | reverse complement strand
GTCTGCAGCAGGCTGGTGGCGGTCATCAACAGTGGCAGGATGAAGAACGGGTCTTTGGCCGACAGGTCGGTAACCCAGCCGATCCACGGCGCGTTGCGCATCTCGACGCTCGACAGCAGCACCCAGTACAACGCGATGAAGAACGGCATCTGCACCAGCATCGGCAGGCAGCCGCCGAGCGGATTGATCTTTTCCTCGCGGTAGATGCGCATCATCTCCTGCTGCATCTGCTGCGGTTTGTCCTTGAGGCGCTCGCGCATTTCTGTGATGCGCGGGCTCACGGCCTTCATCTTGGCCATCGAGGTGTAGGCCTTCAGGTTGAGCCAGAAGAACGCCACGCGCAGCAGCAGCACCAGGCCGACGATTGCCCAGCCCCAGTTGCCGATCAGCTTGTGCAGTTGCGTCAGCAGCCAGAACAGCGGTTCGGCGAGGATCTTGAAGTAGCCGTAATCCTTCACCAGTTCGAGGCCCGGCGCGAGCGCGGCGAGCTTGTCCTCTTCCTGCGGGCCGATGAACAGGTGGGCATCGAAGGTCTTGCTCGCGGCGGCGGCAATCTCGCCGAGCGGCACGAACATCCCCACCGAATAGGTGTTGGGCGCGACCTTGCCGGTGAAGAATTCGCGCGGCTGCTTGGCGCCGGCCGGTCTGTCGATCAGCCAGGCCGAAATGAAATAGTGCTGCACCATCGCGACCCAGCCGTTGTCGGCCTCGATTTCGTGATCGGGCTTCTCGCCGGGTTTGCGCTTTTCGATGCTCTTGAAATCGATCTTCGAGTAGTGGGCGGTGTCGTCGTAGATCGCCGGGCCGGTGAAGGTGAAATAGAAGCTCGACTCGCCAGCCGGCGAATTGCCGTCACGCACCAGTTGCAGGTACAGGCGGGGGTTGACGGGTGCGCCAGAATCGTTGACGACCTCGTTCTTCACGTCGACCACGTAATCAGCGCGCTTGAAGGTGTAGGTCTTGACGAGCCTGACGCCGCCGACGATGGGCGATTCGAACCTGACCTGCACCGCATTCTGACCCGGCTGCAACGTGCGTTCGCCCGGCACCAGCGTCATCACGGTGTGATGATTCGGCAAGCCCGCGCCTCCCGCAGCGGGGATCAGACCGGTCTGTGCGATGTACAGACGCTCGGGCGACTGATCGAGCAGCACCGTGTTCTTGGTCGGGTCGATCTTGTCGACCTGCTTCAACAACTCGACGCGCACCAGATCGCCGCCCTTGCTGTCGAGCATGGCTTTGACCAGATCCGTGGTGATCGTGACCTGCTGGGCGACGACGGCCGGGGCGGAGGCCGCGGCAGCGACCGGCGCAACCGGGCCGGTCGCGACGGTAGTCGCTGGAGTGATTGGCGTCGGGATGCCCCCCGACGCCGGGGCCGAGCCCGCAGCCACCGGCTTGACCGCGGGCGCCGGGCTGAAGAACGATGGGCGCCCGTTGTGCTTGTTCCAGGCGTCCCAGATCAGGAACAGAGACATCGAGAACACCACCCACAGCAGGGTGCGACGCATATCGGTCATGGGGAAGGCTTGTCGGTCAGAGTGGAAGACAGGTCGCCGGCGGCGGGTGCGCCCTTGACGAAATGACGGAACAGCGAAGGCGCTCGCTCGGGAACGGGGTCGTGGCCACCCGCGCAAAACGGCTGGCAGCGCAGCAATCGATGCAGTGTCATGTAGGTGCCGATTGCGGCCCCATGTTTTTCGAGCGCATGCAGTGAATAGACCGAGCAGGTCGGCTCGAAGCGGCAGCCGTTGCCCAGCCAGGGGCTCAGCACTAGCCGGTAGCCGCGCACCAGCGCCATCAAGACGCGCCGAGGCGACGACAGCAGTTTGCTCATGGCCGTCTGCCCCAGTTCAGCCGGCGACGACAGGTTGCGCAACACAGCGCATCAGCAGGTCGAGCTCGGTACGCGCGGCGCGTTTCAGTTCGTTCGACGCGGCACTGACGAAGCGGCCGCGGTCGAACGGGGCCCGCAAACGAACGACCCAGATCCCGCCCGCCATCGACGCGGCGTGGCCGCTCACGACGACGCGTATCTGGCGCTTCAGCAAGGTGCGCGTGACGGATCGGCGCGCGTGCCGCTTTGGCACGATCGCGCCAAGCCAGAGCGCCCCCGAAGCGGCCGAAAGCGACGAGTCATCCACAGGGGAGGTAACCGAATGCATCTGGCCTGTTGACAACTGGCCTGCCGGCGCGCGCGCTGCAGGTGCGTTGTGCGCACTCGGTCGGTCGTTCAGATGATGGACCGCGAAGTGCGCGCTGTGGGCGCGGGAGCGGGTGCGGAGCACGCGCTCGAAGTCTGCGGAACGCACGAGGCGGGCGATCACGATGGCGTCTGCCGCTGCCGGCGCGATCACGTCGCTCACCGCGCGACGCAGCTGATGGACTTCAGACAGCCAGACGCTTGCGGCCCTTGGCCCGGCGCGAATTGATGACGGCGCGGCCGCCACGACTCTTCATGCGGACGAGGAAGCCGTGGGTGCGGGCGCGGCGAACTTTGGAAGCTTGGTAGGTGCGTTTCATGGTCTGTCCAACTGGTGAGCGGCCCCGAAGGCTCGCGCGCAGGGTAGTGCGCTGCCCGTGACGCTCGCCAAGCGAGCGGTCTCCGCCCATATGGCGACTTCGGGAAACCCACTATTACACCAAAAACACCCTTGCCGGTCAATGACTTACACCGCCAAGCAACGCCTGGCGGGGGGATTGAACGACGCTTGCGAACTGTGGATAACCTATGATTCCGAG
The DNA here is from genome assembly GCA_031360005.1 of Rhizobacter sp. Taxonomy (GTDB): domain Bacteria; phylum Pseudomonadota; class Gammaproteobacteria; order Burkholderiales; family Burkholderiaceae_C; genus LMDS01. Next base: position 273 of record JANMAW010000177.1, on the reverse strand, counting down.
GCATCGCAACGTACAATTCGGCGGCTCCAAGAAGAACTTTTCCACAATGAGCGCTGACCTATGGCAACGCGGCTGTGAGCGTCTCGCCGCCGAGTTGCCCGAACAACAATTCAACACGTGGATACGCCCTCTGCCGGCCGCCGACGTGACCCACCAAGGTGACGCTGGAGCCGTGGTGACACTGCGCGTGCCCAACCGCTTCAAACTCGACTGGATCCGCAACCAGTATGCCGGGCGAATCGAAGCGGTCTTGAGCGATCTGGCCGGCAAGCC
>JANMAW010000498.1:0-2395 GCA_031360005.1 Rhizobacter sp. | reverse complement strand
GCTTCGCGCACCGGGTCGTTGCCGCGGAAGCTGAAGCTCACGTTCGAGACGCCACCGCTGACCTTCGCGCCCGGCAGGTTCGTCTTGATCCACCGCGTCGCGTTGATGAAGTCGACCGCGTAGTTGTTGTGTTCCTCGATCGCGGTGGCGATCGCGTATATGTTCGGTTCGAAGATGATGTCCTCGGGCGCAAAGCCGACCTCGTCGACCAGCATGCGGTAGGCGCGCTCGCAGATTGCGATCTTGCGTTCGTAGGTATCGGCCTGGCCCTTCTCGTCGAACGCCATCACGACGGCGGCCGCGCCGTAGCGCCGCACCAGCTTGGCCTGGTGCTTGAACTGCGCCTCGCCTTCCTTCAGCGAGATCGAGTTGACGATGCCCTTGCCTTGAATGCACTTCAGGCCCGCCTCGATCACCTCCCACTTCGAGCTGTCGACCATGATCGGCACGCGCGCGATCTCGGGCTCGCCGGCGATCAGGTTCAGGAATCGCACCATCGCTGCCTTGCTGTCGAGCATGGCCTCGTCCATGTTGATGTCGATCACCTGCGCGCCGTTCTCGACCTGCTGGCGCGCCACGCTGAGTGCCTGCTCGAACTCGCCGTTCAGGATCATCCGCGCGAAGGCCTTCGAGCCGGTCACGTTGGTGCGCTCGCCGACGTTGACGAAAAGGGCTCCTTCGCCGATCAGCACCGGCTCGAGGCCGGAGAGTTTCATTGGCGGGCAAGGGATTTTCGTGGCGGTCATCACGGGGCAGCTCGCTCGCAGCCCGCGTGGCTCACCGCGGACCTTTCAGGGTCGGGTGAGCGCCGTTGAAACGGCGCCGTCTCGTTCACGAGTGGCTGACACCGTCGCCGAGCCTGGCAGCGCGGGTGGTTGACTGAAACCACCGGCTGTCGCAACGCTCCTCGGACGAGGCCGAATTGTAGGTCAGACCGATCCTAGGCTGCGTCGAGTTCCAGCTCGCCGAACAACGGGCCGCGGTGCCCGCAACGCGGTTTGTAGCGGCCGACCTTCTGTGCGATCGCCGCGATGTGCGCAGGCGTCGTGCCGCAGCAGCCCCCGGCGATGTTGATGAAGCCGGAGCGCGCGAACTCCTCGACCAGGCTGCCGGTGATTTCGGGCGTCTCGTCGAAACCGGTCTCGCTCATCGGGTTCGGCAGGCCGGCGTTCGGATAGCAGCTGACGAAGGTGTCGCCGGCGATGCGCGCGAGCTCTTCGATGTAGGGCCGCATCAGTGTCGCGCCGAGCGCACAGTTCAGCCCGATCGCGAGCGGCCTGGCGTGGCGCACGCTGTGCCAGAACGCGCTGACGGTCTGGCCCGACAGGATGCGGCCCGACGCATCGGTGACGGTGCCCGAGATGATCACCGGCAGGCGCTCGCCGGTGTCCTCCATCAGTTCGTCGAGCGCGAAGATCGCCGCCTTCGCGTTGAGCGTGTCGAAGATCGTTTCGACCAGGAACAGGTCGCAGCCGCCCTCGAGCAACCCGCTGGCTTGCTCGTGGTACGCGTTCTTCAGTTCGTCGAACGTGATGTTGCGCGCGGCCGGGTCGTTGACGTCGGGGCTGATGCTGGCGGTGCGCGGCGTCGGGCCGAGCGCGCCGGCGACGAAGCGCGGCTTGTCGATGCTGCTGAACCGGTCGCAGGCAGCGCGCGCGAGTCGCGCAGCGGCCACGTTCATTTCGCGCGCGTAAGCGCCCAGTCCGTAGTCGTCCTGCGCGACCGAGGTCGCGCCGAAGGTGTTGGTCTCGACGATGTCGGCACCTGCCTCGAGGTATTGCGCGTGGATCTCGGCGATCACCTCGGGCCGGCTCAGCTGCAACATGTCGTTGTTGCCCTTCAGGTCCTTCGGATGATCGGCAAAGCGCGCGCCGCGATAGTCGGCCTCGGTCAGCTTGTAGCGCTGGATCATCGTGCCCATCGCACCGTCGAGCACGACGATGCGCTCGCGCAGGATCTGAGGCAGCTGCGCACCGCGGGTGTAGTTCGGCGTGTTCATCCGGCGATTGTAGAAAGCATCCGAAGCCCGCATGCCGCGAACAGGATCATCGCGCTGCCACATGATCGGCACCCCGGCCGTCGTCGTCGGGCGGGGTCGCCGCACACCGAGCGTGTTCTCGACCCGTCAGTGCAGGAACCCCATACCTCGCTGCTGCCGAACCTCCGGCTTCACGCGATGCTCCGCTTCGAGTTGCGACAGGAACTCGTCGGGCTCGAATGCCTCGCCGAGCACGTCGATCTGGCGCTTCACCGATGCGAAATCGCCCGGCGCCAGCGCGCCCAGCCGGGCCAGCCGGCCGCTCTGCTCGGGTGTCAGTCGGCTCGCTTCGCCGCCCAGCGCCTCGACGACGAACATGCGTTCGCGCTGCACTGCGTTCAGCGGCTTGAACTGGAT
>JANMAW010000168.1:0-5119 GCA_031360005.1 Rhizobacter sp. | reverse complement strand
GTCGAGGAGCCGCGCGACGAGCAGACGTCGTGACCCCGCAGAACTAGAATCAGCCACCGTGCCGCCACCGCCTTCGGGCGGTGGTTGCGTTTGGGAGGTTCTTTCATTCCTTGATGAAACCACGATGTCCGGCAGCACCCTTGGCGAGATCTTCCGCGTCACCAATTTCGGCGAAAGCCACGGCCCGGCGATCGGCTGCGTGATCGACGGCTGCCCGCCCGGCATGGCGCTGTCCGAGGCAGACATCCAGCCCGAGCTCGACCGGCGCCGGCCCGGCACTTCGCGCCATGTGACGCAGCGCAACGAGCCCGACGCGGTCGAGATCCTGTCGGGCGTCTACGAGGGCCTGACGACCGGGACGCCGATCTGCCTGCTGATCCGCAACACCGACCAGCGCAGCAAGGACTACGGCAACATCCTGAACACCTTTCGCCCCGGCCACGCCGACTACGCCTATCTGCACAAGTACGGCCTGCGCGACCCGCGAGGCGGCGGTCGCGCGTCGGCACGACTGACTGCACCGATGGTCGGCGCCGGCGCGGTCGCACGCAAGTGGCTGCGGCTGAAGTACGGCACCAGCTTCGCGGGCCACATGACGCAGATCGGTGCGATCGAGATCCCGTTCGAATCGCTTGACCACGTACCGAACAACCCGTTCTTCGCCGCCAACGTGAGCGACATCGAGCGCATCGAGGCCTACATGGACGAGCTGCGCAAGGCGGGCGACAGCTGCGGCGCACGCATCACGGTGATGGCACGTGATGTGCCGGTCGGCCTCGGCGAGCCGCTGTTCGACAAGCTCGATGCCGACATCGCGCACGCGATGATGGGCATCAACGCCGTCAAGGGCGTCGAGATCGGCGCCGGCTTCGCCAGCGTCACGCAGCGCGGCACGACCCACGGCGACGAGCTCTCGCCCGAAGGCTTTCGCAGCAACAACGCCGGCGGCGTGCTCGGCGGCATCTCGACCGGGCAGGACATCACCGTCAGCCTCGCGATCAAGCCGACCAGTTCGATCCGCAGCCCGCGCCAGTCGATCGACCTGGCCGGCAAGCCCGCGACGGTCGAGACCTTCGGCCGTCACGACCCGTGCGTCGGCATCCGCGCGACGCCGATCGCCGAGGCGATGCTGGCGCTGGTGCTGATGGATCATGCGCTGCGGCAGCGCGCCCAATGCTGCGATGTCGTGGTCGCGACCCCGCCGATCCCTGCGCAGGCGCCGACGCGCAGTTGATGCCGGCAACCGCATCGACAGGCGTGCCGTCGAAGCGCGCGCTGTTCGCATTCAGTTCGGTCTCGTTCGCATACTTCGCGTACGGCGGGCTGTTCGGCACCTACGCACCGCTGTGGTTCCAGAGCCTGGGTTACAGCACGCTGGCGATCGGCGCGCTCGCTTCGCTGCAGAGTTCGACCCGCCTGTTCAGCCCCTACGCATGGGGCTGGCTGGCCGACCACACCGGCCAGCGCACGCAGCTGCTGCGCCTCGCGGTGGCGCTCGCGCTGGTGTTCGCGCTGGGCTATTTCGTGTCGCCGGCGTATGGCTGGATCGCTGCGGTCACCGCGGCGCTGTTCGTCTGCACCGCCGGCGTGATCCCGATCAGCGAGGCCGCGCTCGCCCACCTCGTCAGCTCCGGGCTGACGCTCGATGCGGGCCGCTATGGCCGCGTGCGCGTCTGGGGCTCGATCGGTTTCATCGTCGCGGTGGTCGGCAGCGGTGCGTTGCTCCAATCGGTCGGTGTCCGGGCCTTCCCGTGGCTTTTGATCGCGCTGCTCGGTCTGCTGCTGATCGCCGCGCTGCGCCTGCCGGTGGTAGTGGAGGCGGCGCACGGCAGCGAGGCCGCGCCCGGTGCGCTGGCCGTGCTGCGCCAGCCGGTCGTGGCGTGGTTCTTCGCGGGCGTGTTCTTCACGGTGCTGGCGCACACCAGCCTGTATGCATTCTTCTCGCTCTACCTCGTGGTGCTTGGCTACAGCAAGACCGCGGTCGGGCTCGTCTGGGCGGTCGGCGTGATGGCCGAGGTGGTGTGGTTCTGGTTCCAGGGCGCGTGGCTGGCGCGGCTGTCAACCCACGCTTGGCTGACGCTCGCGGCGCTGGTGTCGACGCTGCGCTTTGCCGGCATCGCGGCATTCGGATCGGTGCCTGTTCTGCTGGTGCTGGTGCAGTCCACGCACGCGCTGACCTTCGCGGCGCAGCACAGCTCGTGCATCGGCGTGATCAACCGGCACTTTCCGGGCCGGCTGCGCGGGCGCGGCCAGGCGCTGTACACCGTGCTTGGCTACGGCGCGTCGGGCGTGATCGGCGGCCTGGCCGGTGGCGCGGTCAGCGAGGTGGTCGGCTTCGCTGCGGTGTTCTGGGGCGCCAGCATCGCCGCGGCCATCGGCGCGCTGTGCTCGGCACGCGCATGGGTGCTGGAGCGGCGCCAGCCGGCGCCATCGGCCTGACGCCGCCGCGACGCTTCGGCGCGCGGCCGGGCATTCTGGCCCTCGCAATCGGCAGCCCGTCGCATGTGGGATGGCGGCGCCGTCGGGCGTGTCTACACTCCCGGCCCAGAACAACCCGAAAGGCAGCCCGATGCGCAAGCTGTGGCTCATTGGCGGCGGCGTTGCGATCATCGTCGCGGCGACCGCCATCGCGGTGGTGTCGCGTGCCAGAAGCATCGACGCCGGTGACAAAAAGCCCGAGGTGACGCTCGAGTTCGCGCCGTCCGAAGTGGTCAGGCCGTTGCTCGCGTCGATGCCGCAGCGCATCGAATTCTCGGGCGCGCTGGTGGCGCCGCGTACCGTCGTCGTGCGCGCCAAGTCGGCCGGCACGCTGCTGAGTCTGACGGTCGCCGAAGGCAGCCGCGTCAGGGCCGGCCAGACTCTCGGGACGATCGACCTGTCGGACCTGCGCAGTCGCGCGGCCGAACGCGCCGCCGGCGTCGATTCGGCCAACGCGCGCGTGGTCGAGGCCGAGCGCGCGTACCGATCGAACGAAGACCTCGCGAACCAGAGATTCATCTCGGCGAACGCGCTCGAGAGTTCGCGTGCCACGCTAGAAGCGGCGCGCGCGCAACTCAAGTCGGCCCAGGCGCAGCTCGCCACCTCGGCGTTGGGCATCCGCGAGGCGGCATTGAGCGCGCCGATCAGTGGCGTCGTCGGCAAGCGCAGCGTGCTGCCAGGCGAGAAGGTCAGCGCCGAGCAGGAACTTCTCACGGTGGTCGACCTTTCGGCGCTCGAACTCGGCGGCGTGGTCGGGACGCACCAGATCGCGTCGCTCAAACCGGGGCAGAAAGTCGAGGTACGGGTCGAAGGCGCAAGCGCCGCGGCGGAAGGGCGCATCGACCGCATCGCGCCGATGGCCGAGGCCGGCACGCGCGGCATCCGTGTCGTGGTGCTGCTGGCCAATCCCGACGAGGTGTTTCGCGCCGGGCAGTACGCGAGCGCGACCGCGATGCTGGCCGACGCCGCGCCGCGCCTGACGGTACCGGCCGGCGCGGTAGGCCAGGCCTCGGGCCAGGATTTCGTGTGGGCGCTGGAGCAGGGCGCACTGGTGCGCCGCATCGTCGTCACGGGCCGGCGCGACACGCTGAACGGCCGCGTCGAGGTGACCCAGGGTCTGAGTGCCGACGCGCAGGTGCTGGCGGCGCGCTTCGATGCGTTGAAGGAAGGCGCACCGGCAAGGATCGTCGCGAGGGGCGCCGGCTCGGGCACGCCCGCGGCGAGCGCCAGCGCAGCTTCGGCGAAGGCGTCCTGACATGTGGTTCACCCGCGTCTCGATCAACAACCCGGTCTTCGCGACGATGGTGATGGCCGCGCTGTGCGTGCTCGGCCTGTTCTCGTACGGTCAGCTGCGCGTCGAGCGGCTGCCCGACATCTCGCCGCCGATCGTCTTCGTCAGCGTCGCGTACCCCGGCGCGTCGCCCGAGGCGACCGAGACCGAGTTGACGCGGCCGCTCGAGTTGGGGCTGAACGGCATCGCCGGCGTCAAGATGATCCGCTCGAACAGCCTCGAGGGCCGCAGCGAGACGGTCGTCGAGTTCCAGCTCAGTGCCGACATGGGCCGCGCGGTGCAGGATGTGCGCGACAAGGTTTCGGCGATACAGCCGGGCTTTCCGCGCGACGCGAAACCACCGTACATCTCGCGCTTCGACGGCGACAACGCGCAGCCCACCGTCTACCTGGCGCTGGTCGCGCCCGAACGCAGCGCGCGGGAGCTGTCGCTGCTCGCCGATCAGGTCGTTCGCAAGCGGCTCGAGCGTGTCGGTGGTGTCGCGAAGGTCGATGTCAGCGGGTTGACGGTGCGCCAGGTGCGCATCGACCTCGACCCGCAGCGGCTGCGCGCCTACCAGCTCACCCCGGGCGATGTGTCGGCGGCGTTGCAGCGCGCCAATGCCGACGTGCCGGTGGGACTGCTGAGCAGCGCGTCCGAGGATGCGCTGGTGCGCGTCGAAGGCCGGGTGCGCGACCCGAAGGCCTTCGCCGACGTCGTCGTCGCGAATCGCGGCAACCTCGTCGTGCGGCTCGGCGACCTCGGCGAGCTGGTCGAGCGCGAGCGCGAGCCGGTCTCGATCGCCCGCGTCGACGGCACGCCGTCGGTCTCGTTCCAGGTCTTCAAGCAGCAGGACGCCAACATCGTCGAGACCGGCGAGGGCATCAAGCTCGCCACCGAGGAGCTGCGCAAGGCACTGCCGCGCGGCGTCGAGTTGCGGCTGGTCTATGCCGACAGCGAGTGGGTCAAGGAGTCGCTCAACGGTGTCAAGCGCACGCTCATCGAAGGCGCGCTGCTGACGGTGGCGATCGTATTCCTGTTCCTGCACAGCTGGCGCAGCACCATCATCACCGGGCTGACCGTGCCGATCTCGGTGATCTCGGCCTTCATCGCGGTCTACGCGTTCGGCTTCACGCTCAACTTTATGACGATGATGGCGCTGAGCCTGTGCATCGGCCTGCTCATCGACGATGCCATCGTGGTGCGCGAGAACATCGTTCGCCACATCCACATGGGCAAGGACCACGTCAGCGCGGCGCGCGACGGCACCGAGGAGATCGGCCTCGCGGTGATGGCGACCACCTTCGCGATCTGCGCGGTGTTCGTGCCGGTCGCGTTCATGAAGGGAATCGTCGGCAAATTCTTCTTCCC
>JANMAW010000488.1:0-1774 GCA_031360005.1 Rhizobacter sp. | reverse complement strand
GCGCGCCGCGCCCGAGCATGAAACCAACCTGACCGAGACCACCATGAGTTACCTCTCCTATGCCAGCCAGACCGGGAAGACCGCCTGGCACACCTACCTCTCGCAAGTCGACCGCGTGCTGCCGTACCTCGGCCCGCTGGCCCGCTGGTCCGAAACGCTGAAGCACCCGAAGCGTGCGCTGATCGTCGACGTGCCGATCGAGCTCGACAACGGCAGCGTCGCGCACTTCGAGGGCTTTCGCGTGCAGCACAACCTGTCGCGCGGCCCGGGCAAGGGCGGGGTGCGCTACCACCCCGACGTCACGCTCGACGAGGTGATGGCGCTGGCCGCCTGGATGACGGTCAAGTGCGCCGCGGTGAACCTGCCGTACGGCGGCGCCAAGGGCGGCATCCGTGTCGATCCGAAGCTGCTGTCGCTGAAAGAGCTCGAACGCATGACGCGCCGCTACACCAGCGAGATCGGCATCATCATCGGCCCGCAGCGCGACATCCCGGCACCCGACGTCAACACCAACGCCCAGATCATGGCCTGGATGATGGACACCTATTCGATGAACACCGGCACCACCGCCACCGGCGTCGTGACCGGCAAGCCGCTGCACCTGGGCGGCTCCCTCGGCCGCGTCAAGGCCACCGGCCGCGGCGTGTTCGTGACCGGGCGCGAGGCGGCGCGTCGCCTCGGCATGAAGCTCGACGGCGCGCGCGTCGCGGTGCAGGGCATGGGCAACGTCGGCGGCGCGGCGGCCGAGCTGTTCGTGCAGGCCGGCGCCAAGCTGGTGGCCGTGCAGGACCACACCGGAACGCTCGCGAACCCGCACGGCTTCGACATCGCCAACACGATGGAAACGCTCCGGCGCGACGGTGGCATCGGCAACTTCAAGGGTGCCGAACGCATCGACAACGAAGCCTTCTGGGAAGTGGACTGCGACATCCTGATCCCGGCCGCGCTCGAGAGCCAGATCACCGAGCAGCGGGCGAACGGCATCAAGGCCAAGCTGATCCTCGAGGGCGCAAACGGCCCGACCCTGCCCGAAGCCGACGACGTACTGACCGAGCGCGGCGTGCTGGTCGTGCCCGACGTGATCTGCAACGCCGGCGGCGTGACCGTCAGCTATTTCGAATGGGTGCAGGACTTCTCGAGCTTCTTCTGGAGCGAGGACGAGATCAATGTGCGTCTCGACAAGATCATGGTCGACGCACTGCGCAAGATCTGGGACACCGCCGACCGCTACAAGATCAGCCTGCGCACTGCGACGTTCGCGGTGGCCTGCGAGCGGATTCTTTCGGCGCGCGAAGAGCGCGGGCTGTACCCCTGAGTTCGCAGCGGCACGGGCGATCGCCGCGGCGGGGAAGGGCTATCTTGGCCCGAGCGCCCTCAGGCGGTCGAGCTTGACGGCGTAGAGGTCGTGGTCCTTGCGGGTCGTACTGACTTCCATGGCCTTGGTCTGGTGCACGATGGCACGCTCGGTGTCGCCCAGTTGCAGGTGGGCGACCGCCGGCCAGAACTGGAATTCGTGGTGGTACGGAGCCCGATCGACCTCCTTCGCGAACAGGCTTCGCACCGCTTCGAAGCGGCGTTCGCGCAGCGCGGCCATGCCTTGATGAAAGTAGCTGAACGGCGGGTGCGGATCGAGGCGATCCAGTTGCTGCATCAGCGCGCTGGCTTCGGCGTGCCGGCCCAGGTCACGCAGCACCAGAACCCGGTTCGACATCGCCTTGGTGTTGCCCGGTTCCCTCTCGCTGACCCGCAGCAGCGCTTGTTCGGCGAGTCCCGG
>JANMAW010000461.1:0-15785 GCA_031360005.1 Rhizobacter sp. | reverse complement strand
TCGAACAGGTAGGCGTATTCCTCGGCGCGGAAGTCCTTGAACTGCAGGTAGTGCTTGATCAGGCTCATGCCAGGTTTCATCACGACGTCGATTCGTCGAGAAAGCCCTTGATCAGCGGGCACAGGATCGCGACGATCTGCGCCGCCTCGTCGTGGCTGAGGATCAGCGGCGGCACGAGGCGGATCACGCGCTCCGCGGTGACGCTGAGCATCAGCCCCGCCTGCGCTGCGCGGCCGAGGATCTCGCCGCACGGCCGGTCGAGCTCGATGCCGAGCATCAGGCCCTGGCCGCGGATATCGGCCACCCCGGAGACGCCGGCCAATCCGCGTTCCAGCCCCGTCTTCAGTGCCGCGCCGACGCTGGCCGCGTTGGCGAGCAGGCCGTCTTCTTCCATGATGCGGATCGTTTCGACGCCGGCGCGCATCGCCAGCGGGTTGCCACCGAAGGTGGTGCCGTGGTTGCCCGGGCCGAACACGTTCGCGGCCTTAGGCCCGCAGACCACCGCGCCGACCGGCACGCCCGAGCCGAGCCCCTTGGCCAAGGGCATCACATCGGGCCGGATGCCGGCCCACTGATGCGCGAACCACTTGCCGGTGCGGCCCATGCCGCACTGCACTTCGTCGAGCATCAGCAGCCAGTCGTTCTCATTGCAGATGCGGCGCACCTCCTTCAGGTAGTCGACGGTCGCAGGCTTCACTCCGCCTTCGCCCTGGATCACCTCGAGGAATACCGCGACCACGTTCGGACGCGTGCCGGCCACCTCGTCGATCGCCGCCACGTCATTCAGCGGCACGCGCACGAAACCCTCGACCAGCGGGCCGAAGCCGGCCTGCACCTTGGGGTTTCCGGTGGCCGACAGCGTTGCGATCGAACGGCCGTGGAAGGCCGCTTCGTAGACCACGATCTCCGGCCGGTCGATGCCCTTGTCGTGCCCGTACTTGCGCGCGATCTTCAGCGCCGCCTCGTTGGCTTCGAGGCCGGAGTTGCAGAAGAACACGTTCGTCAGGCCCGACAGCTCGCAGAGCTTGGCGGCGAGTTGCTCCTGCAGCGGCACGAGGTAGTAGTTCGAACTGTGGATCAGTTTGCCGATCTGGTCCTGCAGCGCCGGCACCAGCTTCGGATGCGCATGGCCCAGCGTGTTGACGGCGATGCCGCCCAGCCCGTCGAGATAGCGCTTGCCCTCGGTGTCCCAAACCGAGCAGCCCCGGCCATGCGACAAGGCCAGCGGCAGGCGAGCGTAGGTCTTCATCACATGGGGTTCGGACGACGGCGGCAACTGGTCGGGGGCGTTCATCTGTCACTCCGCAGAAAAGACAACGAGCGGGCGTGCGCGCATGCCACACCCCGCTCGATCCGAATTCTAGATCGGCACGCCGCGCTGGCGATGAATCCGAACGGAACCGACGATCTCCGGCCCGGACCGAGCTGCGCCGAGGATCCGGACGCGCGCATCGGGATTTGGCTTCACCCAAGCAAAAGGGCTCGCAATGCGAGCCCTTTTTCGTACCGCCGTCGAAGCGGTCAGGCGGCGGCGGCCAGCGCCTTGACCTTGGCCGACAGACGGCTCTTGTGGCGGGCGGCCTTGTTCTTGTGGAACAGGCCCTTGTCGGCCACCGAATCGATCACCGACTGGGCGGACTTGAGCAGATCGGCAGCCTTGGCCTTGTCGCCGGTCACGACGGCCTTCTGCACGTTCTTGATGACGGTGCGGAACTTCGAGCGCAGCGCGGTGTTGGCGGCGTTGAGCTTCACGTCTTGCCGCACGCGCTTCAGACCTGAAGCGATGCGAACGGTTTTCTTCTTGGCTTTGGTCGAGGTTGCCATGTGGTGCAGCTTCTGGGTAAAGGTTGGAGCAAAGGGAGCGAGTATAGCAGTCGGGGTGCGATGCCGGTCTGTCGCGGCGCTGGCCGGGGGCAGGCGCTACTTATAATCGGCCCGCTCCGTTCCTCCCTTCGCACGCCCGCCGGCGCGCCGCCAAGACTCCATGAACCTGCTGCGGGCCGCATCCACGATTTCGCTGCTCACGCTGGTCTCGCGCATCTCCGGGCTGGCCCGCGACGTCATCGTCGCGCAGTTGTTCGGTGCCGGCGCCTGGATGGATGCCTTCAATGTCGCATTCCGCGTGCCCAACTTCCTGCGCCGGCTGTTCGGCGAAGGCGCCTTCTCGCAGGCCTTCGTGCCGATCCTCGCCGAAACACGGGCGCGCGACGGCGACGCGGCCACCGGCCAGCTGATCGACGCGGTCGCGACGATCCTGTTCTGGGTGCTGCTGCTGACCTGTGTCGTCGGCGTGATCGCGGCGCCGGTGATCGTGTGGCTGATGGCGTCGGGACTGCAGCGCTTCGACGGCGCCGTGCTGATGACGCGCGTGATGTTCCCGTACATCGGGCTGATCTCGCTGGTGTCGCTCTCGGCCGGCATCCTGAACACATGGAAGCGCTTCGTCGTGCCGGCGGCGACGCCGGTGCTGCTGAACCTCGCGATGATCGCCGCGGCCTGGTGGCTCGGGCCGCAGTTCACGCGCTTCGGGATCGAGCCGATCTACGCCCAGGCGGTCGGCGTGATGGTCGGCGGCGTGCTGCAGCTCGCGATCCAGATTCCGGCACTGACGCGCATCGGGGCGCTGCCGGCCATCGGCTTGCTGCCCGGCGCGATCCGTGCCGCATGGGCGCACCCGGGTGTCGCCCGCGTGCTTCGGCAGATGGCGCCGGCGCTGCTGGGTGTGTCGGTCGCGCAGATCTCGGTCGTGATCAACACGCAGATCGCGTCGCACCAGGGCGTCGGCGCGGTGTCGTGGCTCGACTGGGCGAGCCGCCTGATGGAGTTCCCCACCGGCCTGCTCGGTGTGGCGCTCGGCGTGGTGCTGATCCCGCAGCTGTCGGCCGCCAACGCGCGCAAGGACGCCGCGTCGTACTCGGGCCTGCTCGACTGGGGCCTGCGTCTCGTGTTGCTGCTGGCGCTGCCGTGTGCGGTGGCATTGCTGTTGTTCCCGAAGGCGCTGGTGGCGGTGCTGTTTCACCGCGGCGCCTTCGACGCCGTCGCGGTGGATCGCACCGCGACCGCACTGATGGGCTACGGGGTCGGGCTGATGGGGCTGATCGGCGTGAAGATCCTGGCGCCGGGCTTCTATGCGCGGCAGGACATCCGCACGCCGGTGAAGATCGCAATTGCGGTGCTGGTGCTGACGCAGCTGATGAATGCGGTCTTCGTGCCGTTCCTCGGCCATGTCGGGCTGGCGCTGTCGGTCAGCCTGGGGGCGATGATCAACGCGCTCTGGCTCTTCATCGGCCTGCGCCGCGCGGGCGCCTACACGCCCGAGCCTGGCTGGCCCGGATTCAGCGCGCGTGTTTTCGGAGCCACCGCGCTGCTTGGCACGGTGTTGTTCTGGGCCGAACGCGCGATCGACTGGGTCGGGCTGGTCGATCACCAGGCGCAGCGCATCGGCTGGCTGGCGCTGTGCCTGGGCGGGGCCGCAGCGCTCTATTTCGCAGCGCTGCTGGCCAGCGGCCTCAAGCTTGGCCAGTTCATGCGGCGCGGCTAAACTGAAGGCATGCCGGGCCCACTGCAATTCGAGACGCCGACGCCGCTCGACTACTTCGCCTCGCTCGTGGCCGACGACGCCAGCCTGTCGCTCGTCGAGGCCGCCGCCGCGATCGCGCACGGCGAGTTCCCGCAGCTCGACACGCAGGCCGTGCTGGCCGAGATCGATGCGATGGCGGTGAAGCTGCGGCAACGCTTTCCGGCCGACGCGGTGCCGGTGCAGCGGCTGCGCTGGCTGAACCGGTTCTTTTTCCAGGAACTCGGATTTGCCGGCAACGTGAACGACTACTACGACCCGCACAACAGCTACCTGCACCGTGTGCTGCACACGCGGCGCGGCATTCCGATCACGCTCGCGGTGCTCTACATCGAGCTCGCGACGCAGATCGGCCTGACGGCGCGCGGCGTGTCGTTCCCCGGGCACTTTCTGGTCAAGCTGCGAATGCATACCGGGCACCAGCAAGGCGAGGTGGTGATCGACCCGTTCACCGGGCACTCGCTGTCGCGCGACGAGCTCGACGAACTGCTCGCGCCCTACAAGCGCGACCGCGGTCTGCAGGGCGAATTCGACGTGCCGCTGGGGCTGTTCCTGCAGGCCGCGACGGCCCGCGAAATCGTCGGCCGCATGCTGCGCAACCTGAAGGAGGTCTACCGTGGCGCGCAGCAGTGGATGCGCTTGCTGGAGGTGCAGCAGCGGCTGGTCGTGCTGTTGCCGCAGGCCTGGGACGAGCGGCGCGACCGCGGGCTGGTGTACGCCGAACTCGGCATGAATGGCGCTGCGGCGTGCGACCTCGCAAACTATCTCGAGCACGCGAGCGATGCGCCGGACCGCGCGATGATCGTCGAGCGTCTGGCCGCGCTCAGGCCCAACGGGACGGCGCGGCGCCACTGAGCCCGCGCGCAAGTTCAAGCATCGCGGCGCCGGCCGTCGGTCCACCGGATGGCCCGTAGAATTCGCCACCCTCCCATGGCGGTCGCTGCAGCACCGCCATCCTCCATGCCGTTCACCCCCGCCCAACGCCACACCGCCACCTGGATCGCTCTGGGCCTCATCGCCGCGCTGGCCGTCTGGCTGCTGGCGCCGGTGCTCACGCCCTTTCTCATCGCCGCGGTGCTGGCCTACGTGCTGCACCCGCTGGTCGAGCGCCTGGCGGCGCGGCGCGTGCCGCGCATCGTCGCGGTTCTGGTGGTCGAGGTTGGGGCGATCGTCATCGCGCTGGCCGTGCTGCTGCTGATCGTGCCGATCCTGTCGAAACAATTGCCCCTGCTTCGCGAGCAGATTCCGCTATTTGCCGAACGGCTGAACACCGGCCTGTCGCCCTGGCTCGCGAAGTTCGGCGTCGAGGTCGCGCTCGACACCGACAGCATCAAGGCCTTCGTGCTCAAGTACCTGGACGCCAATCTCGAAGACTGGATCGCCAGGGCGCTCAGTTCGGCGCGCATCGGCGGCAGCATCCTGCTGGCCGTCGTCGGCACCGTGTTCCTGGTGCCGTTGGTGCTGTTTTATTTGCTGGCGGACTGGAACAGCCTGAGGCAGCGGCTGGGCCGCCTGATCCCGCCGCGCCTGAATTCGCGTGCCCACGGCTTCATCGACGAATGCGACGAGGTGCTCGGCCAGTACCTGCGCGGCCAGCTGCTGGTGATGCTGGTGCTGGCGAGCTATTACAGCGTCGGGCTGGCGCTGTTCGACTTCGATCTGGCGGTGCCGGTGGGTGTGTTCACCGGGCTCGCGGTGTTCATCCCGTATGTCGGCTTCGGCCTGGGACTCGTGCTCGCGCTGATCTCGGGCGTGCTGCAGTTCACCGGCTGGCAGGGCGTGATCGGCGTGGCCGTGGTGTTCGGCATCGGCCAGTTGCTCGAAAGTTTCTTCCTGACTCCGCGGCTGGTCGGCGAGCGCATCGGCATGAACCCGCTGACGGTGATCTTTGCGCTGCTCGCGTTCGGCCACCTGTTCGGTTTCGTCGGCGTGCTGATCGCGCTGCCCCTCAGCGCCGTGCTCGTGGTGGCCGTGCGCCGGCTGCGCGAGGTGTACCTCGCCAGCGAGCTGTACCGCGGATGAGGCAGATCCCGCTGGCCATCGGCGTCGACGCCGCGCGCACCCTCGATGCCTTCCTTCCCGGCGCCAACGCGTTGCCGATCGCCCACCTGCGGGCCTTGGCAGCACAGGCCGCACCGGTCTACCTGTGGGGTGGCAGCGGCAGCGGCAAGACGCACCTGTTGCAAGCGCTCGTGCATCGCCATGCGGAGCAGGGCGCGCGTGCCGGCTGGTTCAGCGCTCGCGACCCCGCGCCGTGGCCGTTCGACGAGGCCTGGGCGCTGATCGTGATCGATGATTGCGACACGCTCGATGCCGACCAGCAGCACGCCGCCTTCGCGCTGTTCGTCGAGGCGGCCACGCGCGGCGTGCCGGTGGTCGCCGCGGGGCGAGTGCCGCCGGTCGACCTGCCGCTGCGCGAAGACCTGCGCACGCGGCTTGGCTGGGGCCACGTGTTCGCGATCCAGCCGCTCGCCGAGCCCGAGGTGCGCGCCACGCTGCGCCGCGAGGCCGATCGGCGCGGCATTTTTCTTTCCGACGATGTGATGGACTATCTGCTGACGCGCTTTGCCCGCGACCTGAAACACCTGATGGCGCAGCTCGAGCGGCTCGACGAGTTCTCGCTCTCGACCAAACGCTCGATCACCGTGCCGTTGCTCAAGCAGATGCTGGCGCAGGAGGGGGCATGAGCCGAAGCGCGCCTGCCGGCCTGTGCCTGTTCGACCTGGACGACACGCTGCTGCCGATCGACTCCGACCACGCCTGGGGCGAGTTCGTGACAAGGCTGGGCTGGGTCGATGCGGGCGAGTTCGGGCGCCGCAACGACGCGTTCCGTGCCCAGTACCAGGCCGGCCGGCTCGATATCCACGAATACATCGCGTTCGCGACCGCGCCGCTGCGCGCGCGCACCTCCGCCCAAGCCGACGCGGCACATCGGCAGTTCATGTACGAGATGATCGCGCCCCAACTGAGGCCTGCAGCGCTCGATCTGGTGCGCGAACATCAGACGCGCGGCGACCTCATCGCGCTCGTTACCGCCACCAACGACTTCATCACCGCGCCGATCGCGCAGGCTTTCGGCATTGACGATTTGATCGCGGTGCGGCTCGAGCGTGGTGCCGGGGGTACCATCACGGGTCGCATTGCCGGCACGCCGAGTTACCGCGAAGGCAAGGTTGCGCGGGTCCAGGAGTGGCTGGCCGGGCGCGGGGCCGTTTGGACCGACTTCGAGCGCATCAGCGTCTACAGCGACTCCGCGAACGACCTGCCGCTGCTTGAGCGTGCCACCGACCCGGTGGCGACCAACCCGACGCCGGCTCTGCGGGCCATCGCCGAGGCGCGCGGTTGGCGCGTCCTGAAACTGTTCGATTGACACCCCGCGAATGATCAAGAAATTCATCGACAAGCTGCTCGGCAAATCGGCCCGGCCCGGCGCGCACGACAGCGGTGCCGCGCCCGCAGGCAAGCGCGCCGAAGTGCCGAAGAGCGAACACGGCATCGACCCGTCGCTGGTCGACGAACGAGCGGTCAAGGTCGTCAGCACGCTGGCCGACGCGGGCTACGAGGCATATATCGTCGGCGGTGCGGTGCGCGACCTGCTGGTGGGCCTGCGGCCCAAAGACTTCGACGTGGCGACCAACGCGACGCCCGAACAGGTGAAGAGCCTGTTCCGGCGCGCCTTCATCATCGGGCGGCGCTTTCGCATCGTGCATGTCGTGTTCGGTCGGGGGCGGCAGGACCGCGGGCTGTCCGAAGTGATCGAGGTGTCGACGTTTCGCGCGAGGGTCGATTCGGCGCCGGCCGAACAGGTCGTCGGCAACGAGAAGACCTCGAGGAGCGACCTGGCCGGCAAGAGCCATGTCGTCGATGCGGAAGGCCGGGTGTTGCGCGACAACGTCTGGGGCCCTCAGATCGACGATGCGGCGCGCCGCGACTTCACGATCAACGCGATGTACTACGACCCGGTGCGCGAGATCGTGGTCGACTACCACGGCGGCATCAAGGACGTGAAGAAGAAGCTGCTGCGCATCATCGGCGACCCGGCCGCGCGCTATCGCGAAGACCCGGTGCGCATCATCCGCGTCGTGCGATTCGCGGCAAAACTGGGCTTCGAGATCGAAGGCAAGACCCGCGCACCGATCAAGGAGATGGTGGCGCTGCTCGACAACGTGCCGCCTTCGCGCACTTTCGACGAGATGATCAAGCTGCTGCAAACCGGCCATGCGCTGGCGAGCATCGAGGAATTGCGCAAGCAGGGCCTGCACCGCGGCGTGTTCCCGGTGCTCGACGTCGCGCTGGATGAAGCGCATCGCCACGACGGCCGCGAGAAGTTCGTCCAGCTTGCGCTGGCCGACACCGATCGCCGTGTCGGCGAAGGCAAGCCGGTGGCGCCGAGTTTCATGCTCGCGTGCATGCTGTGGCACGACGTGCTGGATGGCTGGCAGAAGCTCAAGGCCAAGGGCGAGCCCGCGTTCGCCGCGTTGCAGCAGGCGATCGACACGGTGTTCGATGCGCGCATTGGCGACATCTCGGGCCGGGGCAAGCTGGCCGCCGACATGCGCGAGATCTGGATGATGCAGACCCGCTTCGAACGTCGCCAGGTCAACGCAGTGATGACGCTGATCGAGCAGCCGCGCTTTCGCGCCGGCTTCGACTTCCTGCGCCTGCGCGGCGATGCCGGCGAGATCGACGCCGAACTCGCGAACTGGTGGGAAGACTTCTCGCTCGCCGATGACGCCGGCCGGCACGCGTTGCTCGAAGCCGCGCGCTCGCACGATGCGGTGCGTCGCGTGCGCGGCAGCGGCAGCGGCAGCGGCAGCGGCAACAGTATTCCGCGCGCCGGCGGAGCAGCGGGGCGCGCGGCCGGTGCGGAACCGGGTGCCCCCGATGCGCCCGGCGCAACCGATTCGCCAAGCGAAGGCGATCCAGCCCGCAGGCGCCGTCGCCGCCGTCGCAGGCCGGCCGAGGCCGATTCGGCGGAATCGACAGGGACGGTCGAGCCGGCTTCGTCGAACCCGTCGCGCGACGCTTGAACACGCCAGGCGTGCGGCAGCAGATGAGCGCGCCCGACGCGGCTGGCTTGAGCGCCGAAGCCCTTGCGCGCCTGAGCGGCGCGTTGAGCGGGCTGATCGAAGCGCGCCGCCTGCCCGGCGCGGTGGCGATGGTCGTGCGGCGTGGCGTGGTCGGCTGCTTCGAGAGCCTCGGTCAGCAGGACCCGTCGCGCGACATCGCGATGCGCCGCGATTCGATCTTCCGCATCTACTCGATGACCAAGCCGATCGTCTCGGTTGCGCTGATGATGCTCGCCGAGCAGGGCCGGGTGCTGCTGCGCGACCCGGTCGCGAAGCATTTGCCGGAGTTCGCGCAGGTGCGTGTCTGCGTCGAACGCGACGCTCGCCTCGAACTGGTCGCGCCGCGGCGCGCGATGACGGTTCACGACCTGCTGCGCCACACTGCGGGGCTGACCTACGAGTTCCATGAACCGTCGGCGGTACGGCGCCGCTACGTCGAGGCCAATCTCTACTCGCGCAAGCGCAGCAACGCCGAGCATGTCGCGGTGTTGGCCGGCCTGCCGCTGATGCACCAGCCCGGCACGATCTGGGACTACAGCCGGGCGACCGACGTGCTCGGGCGGCTGATCGAAGTGCTGACCGGTGAGCCGCTGGGCGACCATCTGCAGCGCGCGATCTTCGGACCGCTGGGGATGGTCGACACCGGCTTCTCGGTGCCGGCTGCGCGCCACGATCGCATTGCCGAGCCTCTTGCCGAAGCGCCCGGTTCCGCTGTGCCGGTGCCGGTGTTCGACGCGCGCGCGTGCGTACCGTTGCAGGGCGGTGGCGGCGGCCTGATGTCGACCGCCGCCGATTACGCCTGCTTCCTGCGCATGCTGCTGAACGGCGGGCAGCTCGACGGTGCACGCCTGCTCGGCCGCAAGACGGTCGAGTTCATGACCGCCGACCACCTTGGGGCGCTGCCGCGCTGCGGCGACCTGCTGCCTGCGGGGCATGGCTTCGGTCTCGGCTTCGCGGTGAAGACCGCGCTCGGTCAGCACACCGAGCCGGGCTCGGTCGGAACCTACGGCTGGAGCGGCGCTGCCGGTACCGCGTTCTTCGTCGACCCGAAGGAAGCCATGTTCGCGCTGCTGATGGTGCAGGCGCCGGACCAGCTCGACGACGTTCGCGAGCTGTTCAGGCAAATGGTCTATGCCGCGATCGACGACTGAATGCACGTTTCCTGTGCTCGCGTATATCGGGCTGGGCGCCAACCTGGGCGACCCGCGCGCGGCACTGGATGCGGCGGTCGTGGCGCTGGCGGCGTTGCCCGACACGACGCTGCGCACGATGTCGTCGATCTACCGCAGCGAACCGGTCGACTCCGGCGGCCCGGACTACCTGAACTCGGTCGTGCTGCTCGCGACGCGGCTCGCACCGCACGCGCTGCTGGCCGAGTTGCAACGCATCGAGCAGATTCAGGGGCGCGAGCGCCCGTATCGCAACGCCCCCCGCACCCTCGACATCGATCTGCTGCTGTATGGCGAGCAGCGCATTGCCACGCCGACGCTGACCGTACCGCACCCGCGCCTGCACGAACGTGCGTTCGTGCTGCTGCCGCTCGCGCAGATTGCGCCGCAACTGACGCTCCCGGGCCGCGGCCGCGTGGCCGATCTGCTTGCCAGCGTGGCCGGCCAGCGCATCGATAAACTCTGACGATGAACGAGCTTCCCGTTTCGATGCAGACCGTGCCGTTGGTTGGCGGCTCCGACGTCGTCATGACCTTCGCCGCGGTGCGCTTGCCCTTTGCGATCCTCTGCATCGACCAGCCGCGCCAGCGCGATTTTCTGTCGGCCGGTCTGTGCATCGTCGGCGCGGTCGATTTCACCTTTTGCAGCTGATGGAGCAACTCACCGCCGGTGACGGCCTGAAGCGCTTTCGGCACATCGCGGTCGAAGGCCCGATCGGCGTCGGCAAGAGCTCGCTGGCCCGCAGGCTCGCCGTGCACCTCGGTGCCGACCTGTTGCTCGAGCAGCCTGAAGAGAACCCGTTTCTGCATCGCTTCTACGAAGACATGCCGGGCTACGCTTTTCAGACCCAGCTGTTCTTCCTGTTCCAGCGCCTGAAGCAGATGCAGGCGGCGGCGCAGCCCGGCATGTTCGCGAGCGGCGTCGTCGCCGACTTCCTCTTCGCCAAGGATGCCCTGTTCGCGCGACTGAACCTGAGCGACGACGAGTTCCGCATGTACGCGACAATGTACGCACACGCCGCGCCGCAGGTGCGGGAGCCCGATCTGGTGATCTGGCTGCAGGCCTCGCCAGAGACGCTGATGGAGCGCATCCGCAGGCGCAATCTGCGCACGGAGCAGGGCATACCACCTGAGTATCTGCAGCGCCTGTGCGATGCCTACGTCGAGTACTTCCATGTCTACGATGGCGCGCCGGTTTTCGCGCTCGGTACCGAGCACTTCAACCCGATCGATCGCGATGCCGACTTCGCGCTGCTGCTGCAGCGGCTCGCTGCGTTCAAGGGTCGACGAGAGTTCTTCAACTCGCACGTCGAGATTGCGTTCACCTGAGTCGCTGAATCGAGGCTCCGTTGCGATGGCGCGGTGCCCGAGGCCCATGCTCGCATCGTGGCCGCATCGATTCTCGGGCGCGACGCTGCGTCATGGCGCCAGTACACTCCCGCGGTGTCAATTCGACGACGAGCCGGTGACCACGCGGGCTCCGGGCCGCGCGGCGCCAATGCCACCCAGGGAGATCGCGATGCTGTTCGGCAAGCTGCTGCCGCGCGAAGGCAATTTTTTCGAGCTGTTCAATCAGCATGGCGACCACATCGTCGCGGGCGCGCGGGCCTTCATCCTGCTGATCCAGAACTACGCCGACCCGGCGCTGCGCGAGAAGTACGCCGGCGAAGTCGATCGGGCCGAGAAGCAGGCGGACCGCATCACCGCCGAGGTGAACCGGCAGCTGCACAAGACCTTCATCACGCCGATCGGTCGCGAGCAGATCCACGGGCTGATCAACGCGATGGACGACATCCTCGACCTGCTGCAGGACGCTACCGAAACGATGTCGCTGTACGACGTGCGGGCGATGACCGACGACGTGCTGCGTCTGGGCGACCTGAGCGCCAGGTGTTGCGAACGGGTGCAGCACGCAGTGTCGCTGCTGCCCCGGATCAGCCACCCCGAGGCCGCCGAAGCGGCGATCAAGACCTGCGAAGAGATCGACAAGCTCGAGTCGGATGCCGACCGGGTGATGCGCTCGGCGATGTCGAAGCTGTTCCGCGAAGAGACCGATGTGCGCGAGTTGATCAAGCTGAAGGCGATCTACGAATTGCTGGAGTCGATCTCGGACCGCTGCGAGGACGTCGCCAACCTCATTGAGGGCGTCGTCCTCGAAAACTCCTGAGTCCGACGAAGCGCTCCGATGCCATCCATCCAGACCGCCTTCTGGGTCGTCGCGCTGCTGGTCCTGCTGGCCATTGCGTTCGACTTCATGAACGGTTTCCACGACGCCGCGAACGCAATCGCCACGGTCGTCTCCACCGGTGTGCTCAAGCCTCACCAGGCGATCGTCTTCGCGGCGTTCTTCAATGTGCTGGCCATCGCGGTCTTTCAGCTCAACGTGGCGGCCACCATCGGCAAGGGCATCGTGTTGCCGGGCGTGGTCGACCACCATGTGGTGTTCGGCGCGCTGATCGGGGCGATCTTCTGGAACGTCGTGACATGGTGGTATGGCATCCCGTCCAGTTCGTCGCATGCGCTGATCGGCGGCATCGTCGGCGCGGTGATCGCGAAGACCGGCGCCGGCTCGCTGATCGCCGCCGGCGTGTGGAAGACGGTGCTGTTCATCTTCCTGTCGCCGCTGCTCGGCTTCACGCTCGGCTCGCTGCTGATGGTCGCGGTAGCTCACCTGTGCCGGCGCACGTCGCCGCTGCGGGTGGACAACCTGTTCCGGCGTCTGCAACTCGTTTCGGCAGGCCTGTACAGCCTCGGCCATGGTGGCAACGACGCACAGAAAACCATCGGCATCATCTGGATGCTGCTGATCGCCACCGGCTACACCGGCGCGGCCGACAAAATGCCGCCGGGCTGGGTGATCTGGAGCTGCTACCTCGCGATCGGTGTGGGCACGATGTTCGGCGGCTGGCGCATCGTCAAGACCATGGGCCAGAAGATCACCAAGCTCAAGCCGGTGGGAGGATTCTGTGCCGAAGCGGGCGGCGCGATCACGTTGTTTCTGGCGACCGCGCTGGGCATTCCGGTGTCGACCACACACACGATCACCGGCGCGATCGTCGGTGTCGGTTCGGTTCAGCGTGCGTCTGCGGTGCGCTGGGGCGTGGCCGGCAACATCGTCTGGGCGTGGGTCTTCACGATCCCGGCTTCGGCGTTCGTGGCGGGCGTCTTCTACTGGATCGGTCTACTGCTGTTCCCCTGACCCGGTGTTCAGGCCTGCGGCGCCGTTTCGGCCTGGTATTCGAAGTAGCGCTGCGCGCTGAACGCGATCGTTGCCATCAGCACCGTCGCGCCGACGAACAACGCGGCGACCACGCCGATCACGGTGGCCCAGCCGGTGCGGTGCTGATGGCCTGCCGGGTTGAATCGGGCATTCCACTTGACGTCGGGCGTCAGCCCGTAGACCAGCGCGGTGACCATCGCGATCGCCAGCGTCAGCCCGAGGAACGGGATCAACGCCCAGGCCATGTGATCGTCGGCGCCGAGCGCTCGCATGCGCTGCAAGCCGTATACGCCTGCGAGGCTGGGCCAGATGAAGAGCCAGCCCCAGCGGTCGCGAAGGCCGTGCAGGTAGAAGCGGTGCAGGCCGATGCTGCCGCCCAGCAACGCGACCCAGGTGGCCAGCGTCTTCGACTTGTAGCCGCGCGCGCCGGCAGTCATGCGACGTCCACAGGCGCGGCGTCGGCACCCTGTCCAAGGCTCTTCTGCATGATCACCACGTCGAGCCAGCGGTCGAATTTCCAGCCTGCGGCCGTCATGACCCCCACATGCTCGAACCCGAGGGTGCGGTGAACGGCGATGGAGGCAAGGTTGCGCGAATCGCCGATCACCGCGAGCATCTGCCGCGCCCCGGCCGCTTCACTTCGCGCCATCAGTTCGGCGAGCAACAGCCGGCCCAGCCCTTGGCCCTTCGCATCGGCGGCGAGGTAGACCGAGTCTTCGAGGCAGAACCGATATGCCTTGCGCGGGCGGAAATGGTTGGCGTACGCGTAGCCCAGCACCCGGCCCGCGCGCTCCACCACGAGCCAGGGCAAGGCTTTGGACAGCACGTCGTCGCGGCGACGCGCCATCTCCGACTCGTCGGGCGCGTCCAGCTCGAAAGTGCCGGTACCGTTGCGCACGTTCCAGCCGTATACGGCGGTGATGGCGGGCAAGTCGGCCGGGGCGCTCGGGCGAATCAGCAGATCGGGGTTGGTCATCTCGTGCTCGTCTGGCCAACACCGAGTTTATAATGCGCGGTTTCGTCAGCGGCCGGTCGGGTGATCGGTGTATCTACGCCGGCGAATGGCAAGAACCAAACGATAGCGACGGTGCGGCAGTGACTGGCCTTGATCGAATCAAGAGCGGGTTTCGGCGGCTTCCAAATCTGCTTGGGCCTGCGTGCTTCGAATTTTCTTCGGGTGCGGTGTCCTGGCGCGGCAGATGCTTCGAACACAGTAAGGAACAGTCATGGTCGTGATCCGGCTTTCGCGTGGTGGTGCCAAGAAGCGCCCTTTCTTCAACATCGTCGTCGCCGACTCGCGCACCCGCCGCGACGGCCGCTTCATCGAGCGCGTGGGTTTTTACAACCCGGTGGCTGCAGGCGGTGAGCAGCCTTTGCGCGTTGCCTTCGACCGTATCGAACACTGGACCAGCACCGGCGCCCAGATGTCGCCGACGGTGCAGCGCCTGGTGAGCCAGGCCAAGGCCGCAACCTGAGCGGTCGAAGCGAAAACGCCCGGGGCAATTGCGCAGCGACCGGCTCATTCCGGCGCCGTTGCTGCAAGGATGTCGGGTGTTTCGTGATGGCGCGCCGCTGCGACGCAGTGTGATGACGGCAGCGGTCGCCCAGCCGTGAACGCCGCCGCCCAGCCCGCTGGCGCCGACTCCGGTTGGCCCGACGACGCGATCGAGGTCGGGCGCATTGTCGATGCCTGGGGGCTGAAGGGCTGGATCAAGGTCCAGCCCTTCGCCGCGGATCCGCAAGCGCTGTTCTCGTCGCGCCGCTGGTTCGTCCTGCCGTCGGAAAAGGCGGGTCCGGCGCGGCCGTCCACCGGCGCCGGCTCGATTCCGTCGCTTCTCAGCATCACCGAGGCCAAGGTCCACGGCGAAATCGTCGTCGCGCTGGCCCGGGAAGTTCCCGACCGCAGCGCCGCCGAGGCGATGCGTGGTGCGCGGGTGTTCATCGGACGCACCAGCTTCCCGCGCGCCGGGCCTGACGAGTTCTATTGGGTTGACCTGATCGGCCTGAACGTCGTCAACCGCCAGGGCCAGAACCTGGGTACGGTCGCAGGCCTGCTCGACACCGGGCCGCACAGCGTGCTGCGGGTGACGCCGGAAGTCGCGCCGGCCGGCGCGAGCGAACAAGAGGCCGAGCGCCTGATTCCCTTTGTCGGCGTGTATGTCGACGAGGTGAGCATCGAGAGGCGTTTGATCACCGTCGACTGGGGTCTGGACTACTGAGCCGGCTCGACGCCGCACCCGTTCGCATGCGCTTCGACGTCATCACGCTGTTCCCGGATCTGTTTGCGCCGCACCTTGCGCAGGGCATCACCCGGCGCGCGTTCGAATCGGGGCAGGTGGACGTCACGCTGTGGCCACTGCGCGACTTTGCCGACAACAACTATCGCCGTGTCGACGACCGCCCTTTCGGTGGCGGTCCGGGCATGGTGTTGCTCGCCGAGCCGCTGGGGCGCGCACTCGCGGCGGTGCGGGCCGCGCGCGCGGATGCCGTGCCCGCGCCGGTCGTGCACTTCACGCCGACCGGGCGGCGCATCGACCGGGGCGTGGTGCAGGAATTCGCGCGTTCGCCGGGCGCCATCCTGGTGTGCGGGCGCTATGAGGGCATCGACCAGCGCTTCATCGATCGCCATGTCGACGTGGAACTGAGCTTGGGTGACTTCGTGCTGTCGGGCGGTGAATTGCCCGCGCTGGCGCTGCTCGATGCGGTCGCCCGGCTGCAGGATGGCGTGCTCGGCGACGCGCAGTCGCACCA
>JANMAW010000459.1:0-3010 GCA_031360005.1 Rhizobacter sp. | reverse complement strand
CCGCGCCGCGGCACCGGATTTGTCGACCCAAGCGCACGACAGCACGCTCAGCACGCTCCTCGCCGCGCTGCCGCTGAAGCAGGCGGTCGCGATTGCGGCCGAGCTGACCGGCGCGCCCCGTAACGCGCTGTACGAGCGCGCGCTGGCGTTGAAGAACTCGCGCACCGACGAGTAGCGTAGCCCGCAGGCTCTGCCGGATCGCTCGCGGGCCGGGCTTCGCCAGCCACGGGTCAGCACGCAGGTGCTGCGTGCGCGGGCTCAGCCCGATCGCTTGCAGGCGCCCGGTCCTTCGCCAGCCACGGGTCAGCACGCAGGTGCTGCCCCATGCGCGGGCTCAGTCGCTGGCGTGTACCTGGTGGCGGCGTTCGATGTAGGTCGGCCCGGTCGCGGCGGCGTTGTCCGGGCACACGGTGCTGCTGCAGGCCACCGCGTCGATCGTATAGATCCGCACGACGCGCGCCACGCCGGGGGCCGATTCGCCCTCGTTGAAGCTGCGCGAGTCGCAGCTCACCGCGACACGAAAGCCGGTACTGGCGCTCAGGTCGAGCGACTGGCTCGCGCCGCTGCAGGCCGTCCAGCTGCCCTTGAAGGCCTGGTACAAGCCCCATTCGGTGCCGGCACGTGCGGCCTGCGAGACGCGCGCCGACAGCAGGTTCTGCGCGCCGGTGGTCTGCGCGACGCTGCCGAAGCGCACGATCGCGGCGGCGAGCGCGGCCAGCACGACCAGCACGATGATCGCCATGATCGCGCCGAAGCCGCGTTCAGACATCTTCATGGTCCGTTCGCGACATGCGCGCCCATCGCCATGTGAGCCGACTCCGAGTTTCGCGCCAGATCGAGCTCGATCCACACGAAGCCGCTTTGCTGTGTCGCGCTCGGGTTCGGGTCGTAGACGAAACTGCAGCTGCGCACGCGCGTCGCCAGCACATCGGCCGACGCGGTCGAGGGGCAGGCACCGGGGTACGCTGCGTTGAAGCCGTAGTTCTGCAAACGGTAGAGCGTCCCCTTGCCGTTGCCGCTCACATCGAGCGTGCCGTCGGCGCCGCTGCAGACATAGAACACCGCGCGCTGAGCATTCGACACCACCGCGAAGCGCGCGCCGTCGTAGCCGAGCGGGAACTGCGTGCTGGCGATCGAGATCCGGTTGCGGCCATAGGCCCCGCTCGCCGGTGTTGTCACCGCCGTGATCGCTGCGCGGTTGATTCCGCCATACACGTCGGCCGGGTTCTGATTGCCGACCACCACCCAGTCGCCGGCCGCGGGCGTCACGGAAAGCGGCGTCAGCACATCGAACACCGCGGTCGCCTGCGATGCGTCGAGCGCGGCCGAACAGGTGGCCGACGGCGTGCAGTTCGGCCCGGAGTCGTTGATGGTTTCAG
The DNA here is from genome assembly GCA_031360005.1 of Rhizobacter sp. GTDB lineage: Bacteria > Pseudomonadota > Gammaproteobacteria > Burkholderiales > Burkholderiaceae_C > LMDS01. The sequence continues at coordinate 1,631 of JANMAW010000459.1, read as the reverse complement.
GCCCGGTGCGATAGCGCCCGCCGGTGCTGGTCGGCATGACTTCGAAGCACTGCGATCCCGGCGTGCGGATCGAGTTCGGCACCGCCAGGCGTACGTCGCGAACGATGCGGCGCAGCGCGGTGTCGGCCTGGTCGGTGAGGTCGGCGCGGGCGCGGCTCGCGAGGTAGCCGTCGAGCGCCGGCCTGAAGAACACCACCAGTGTGGCGGCCATCACCGAGGTGACCACGATCACCATGACCAGCTCGACCATCGTGAAGCCGCGCGTGGCGCGCCGGGTTGGCATGCCGGCCGTCATGAGGCGAAATCCGTGCGCCAGCCGGTGAGCGTCAGGCTGTCGGACCCGCGCGTGACGGTGACGTTGATGCGCAGCGCAGCGCCCACGCCGGCGAGTGCAGCGGATTGCGCCTGAACTCGCACCGAGTAGCCGTCCAGCGAGCCGACCGGCGTGCCGTCGATGGTGTAGATCTTCTTTGGCACGCTGGTGTCGTAGCCGTTGTAGTCGAGCACGTCATTGAAGGTGTTGCGCGCGTAGGCGGCTGGCGCGGTGTTCGCGGCCACCGCATACGGCTTCAGCTGGATCTCCTCGAGCATCTCTTCGGCGATCGCCAGCATCTGCTGCGTGACCACCGGGTCGGCCGAGCCTCGCGTCACGGTCGAGAACGCGATCAGCACGCCGGAGAGGCCGACGCCGAGAATGACGATCGCGAGCACCATCTCGACCAGCGTCAGGCCGCGCTGGTGCCGGCGCTGCCGCTCACTCGACATGACCGGTCTCCCCGACCAACACGATGTTGGTCTGGCCGGCGATGCTGATCGTGCGCGAGGCGGCGATGTTGCCGGCGCCGTCGCTGCTGACGCGCCCCGACGGCTGGAAATACACCGTGCCGGCCGGGCTGATGCTGGCGGCCGCGCCGCCCTGGCTATCGGCGGCGAGCGCCTGCCCGTCGACCCCCGGCAGCGCCGTCGTGCAGCTCGTGGCCGGGTTCGTGCCGGCAATACTGAGCGTCACGCCGGCCGCGCCGACGCTCGCGCAGACGAGCCGGCGGTGGCTGATCGCGCTCTTGTGCGCGTAGTGCAGCGCCGCGACGATCTGGTCGCGCCACCCGTCGTCGCGAAAGCTCAGCGCACCCTCCAGCTTCGGCACCGCGGTCGCGGCGAGGATGCCCACCAGCAGCAGCACCGCGATCAGCTCGGTCAGCGTGAAGCCGTGTTGGCGCCGCTCAGAAGATCTCGCGCACATGCAAGGTCTTTCGCGTTTCGGGTGCGTAGATGCCGAAGCTCGCGCGCGCGGCCGGGTCGCGGTCCCAGGTGGCTGCGCAATTGCCGGCCAGCGAGCGCAGCCACGCCAGCGCCGCGCCGGTGCTCGCCGGGTGGGCCGGCAGGCACGATTGATCGGTTGCACTCGCGCCGAGGTTCAGCGCCAGGTCGACGCTGCCGGTAAGCGTCGGGCTGGGCGCGGTCAAGGTCAGCGTGCCGTTGCCGCCGCTAATGCTGATCATGCTCGCCGTCGTGCTCCACGCGGCGGTCGCCGCGCCCTTGTTGTCGAGGTAGCCGCTGCGCACGACGGCTGTGGCCGGCACGACGGTGCAGCTGTCGGCGCTGTTCGGCACCCAGGCGTTGCCGCCCCAGTA
>JANMAW010000446.1:0-7647 GCA_031360005.1 Rhizobacter sp. | reverse complement strand
GGCGTTGCCGAGCGGGGCCGCAGACACGGCGCCCACTTGCGCAGCGGTACCGATGCCGGCCGATCGATGCGCCGGCAGGTACGGCACGAGGTCGGCGACCACGCAGGTCGGCCCGACACCCGGGCCGCCGCCGCCGTGCGGAATACAGAAGGTCTTGTGCAGATTCAGGTGGCTCACGTCGCCGCCGAATTCGCCCGGCGCGGCCACGCCGACCAGCGCATTCATGTTCGCGCCGTCGACATAGACCCGCCCGCCGTGACTGTGCACCACCGCGCACAGCTCCTTCACGTGGGGGTCGAACACGCCGTAGGTTGACGGGTAGGTGATCATCACGCAGGCCAGGTTCGCACTGTGCCGCGCGCACTTGGCGGCCAGGTCGTCGAGGTCGACATTGCCTTCGGCGTCGCACTTCGTGACGACCACCTGAAGGCCGCTCATCTGCGCGCTCGCCGGGTTCGTGCCGTGGGCCGACTCGGGAATCAGGCAGATGTTGCGGTGCGCCTCGCCACGCGCCGCGTGGTAGGCGCGAATCACGAGCAGTCCCGCGTATTCGCCTTGCGAGCCGGCGTTGGGCTGCAGGCTCACACCACTGTAGCCGGTCGCTTCGCACAGCCAGGCCTCGAGCTGGGTGCGCAACTGCTCGTAGCCGGCGAGCTGGTCGATCGGCGCGAAAGGGTGGATGTCTGCAAACTCGGGCCAGGTGATCGGGATCATCTCGCTGGACGCGTTCAGCTTCATCGTGCACGAGCCAAGCGGGATCATCGTCCGGTCGAGTGCGAGGTCGAGGTCGGAGAGGCTGCGGATGTAGCGAAGCATCTCGGTTTCGCTGTGGTGCCGGTTGAAGACCGGGTGCGTCAGGAACGCGCTGCTGCGCTGCAGTGCAGCGGGTATCAGCGACACGATGCCATTCTCGAACGGTGCGAAGTCGGGCAGCGGCTGGCTGGCTTCGAAAAGCTGCCACAGCGCGCGCACGTCGGCTCGCGTGCTGGTCTCGTCGAGCGTGATGCCGACGCTCGTCGCCGAATCGCGGCGCAGGTTGAAGCCCGCATCGCGCGCGGCTTGCAGCACTGCGTCGGTGTGGTCGCCGCTGTTCACCGTGATCGTGTCGAAGCCGGATTCGTTGACGAGCGTGCGGCCCAGTTGCTGCAGCCCGGCAGCCAGGATGGCGGTGTAGCTCGCCACCCGGCGCGCGATGCGCTTCAGCCCCTCGGGGCCGTGATAGACGGCGTACATGCTCGCGACGACCGCCGGCAGCACCTGCGCGGTGCAGATGTTCGAGGTGGCCTTCTCGCGCCGGATGTGCTGCTCGCGCGTCTGCAGCGCCAGGCGATACGCCGGTGCACCGTGTGCATCGATGCTGACGCCGACCAGCCTTCCGGGCATCGAGCGCTTGAACTCGTCGCGCGTCGCGAGGTAGGCGGCGTGCGGCCCGCCGTTGCCCATCGGCATGCCGAAGCGCTGTGTATTGCCGACCACGATGTCGGCGCCCATTTCGCCCGGCGGCACCAACAGCGTCAGCGCGAGCAGGTCGGCCGCGACGATCGCCAGACCGCCCTTCGCGTGCACCGCGTCGATGACCGGCTTCAGGTCGTGCACCGCGCCGTTGACGCCGGGGTATTGCAGCAGTACCGCGAACGCGTCGCACTGGGCCGCCGCTTCGGCCGCTCCGGTGGCGACGGTGACGCCGAGCGGCTCGGCACGCGTTCGCACCACTTCGAGCGTTTGCGGCAGCACGTCGTCGGCGACGAAGAAGCGTGTCGACTTGCTCTTGCCGACGCGCATCGCGAGTGTCATCGCTTCGGCGGCGGCGGTGGCCTCGTCGAGCATCGACGAGCCGGCGATGGCCATGCCGGTCAGGTCGCACACCATGGTCTGGAAGTTGATCAGCGCTTCCATGCGGCCCTGCGAAATCTCGGCCTGGTACGGCGTGTAGGCGGTATACCAGGCCGGGTTCTCGAGCACGTTGCGCAGGATCACGCCGGGCGTGTGCGTGCCGTGATAACCCTGCCCGATAAAGCTCTTCAACAGCTTGTTCTGGCCGGCGATGGCCTTCAGTTCGGCAAGAGCCTGCGCTTCGGTGATCGGCTCGGGCAGCGCCATCGGTGAACCGCGTGCGATCGTGCGCGGCACGATGCTGTCGATGAGCGTGCGGCGCGACGCGCTTCCGATCACCGACAGCATGTGGCGTTCGTCTTCGACCTCGATGCCGATGTGGCGGGCCACGAATTCGGCGGAGTTCTCGAGTTCGCGCAGCGGTCGAATGCTGGCATGACGGGCGGACATCAACATGGGGCTTCCGTTTCAGCTGTTCTTGACGAGCACGTCGTAGGCCGGGCCGTCCATCAACTGGTCGAACTCGCCCATGTCGGCCACATGCACCTTGAAGAACCAGCCGTTGCCCAGCGGGTCGGTGTTGGCGAGCGACGGGTCGGCGCGCAGCGCCTCGTTGACCTCGACGACTTCGCCCGTGACCGGCATGTAGAGATCGGCCGCCGCCTTGACGGACTCGACCACGCCGGCGACCTCGCCCTTCATGAAGCTGCTGCCGACGGCGGGCAGGTCGACGAACACCACGTCACCCAACGCGTCCTGCGCGTGGTGGGTGATGCCGACGGTGGCGGCCTCGTGGTCCTCGATATTGATCCACTCGTGGTCGTTGGTGTACTTCGTCGTCATGGAGAGGCTCCTTGGTCGGTCGGTGAAGGGATGAAAACTTGCTGGCGTGAAGGCTTCTCGCGACCGCACGCCGGGGCCTTTGTGCCACCGCACCCAGCCAATGCGCTTGCAGGCGCATTGGCCTTCGCCAGGCACGCGTGAGCCCGCAGGGGCTCACTCGGTCCGGGCTCAGCCACGGAAATAGCGGTGCGGGGCGAACGGCATCGTGCTCACGCGCATCGGCTGGCGCTTGCCCCTGACCTCGGCATACACCTCATGCTGCGGCAGCGCGTGGTTCGCGGCGAGGTAGGCCATCGCGATCGGCTCGTTGACGGTGGGTGCGAGCGTGCCGCTGGTCACCGACCCGAGCTTGCGTCCGTGGGCATCGACGATGATCGCGCCTTCGCGCACCGGCACGCGTTCGAGCCCGACGAGGCCGACACGCTTCGTGCTCGAGCCCGACGTCAACTGGGCGTCGATGACCGAAGCGCCGGGATAGCCGCCATGGCGCGCACCGCCGAGGCGCCGCACCTTCTGGATCGCCCAGGTCAGGCCGGCTTCGACCGGCGTGGTGGTCTCGCTGATGTCATGGCCATACAGGCACAGTCCCGCTTCGAGCCGCAGCGTGTCGCGCGCGCCCAGGCCGGCGAATTTGACCTCGGGCAGCGCGAGCAGGGCATGCGCCAGCGCCTCGGCCCGATCGGCGGGCACCGATATCTCGTAGCCGTCTTCGCCGGTGTATCCCGAGCGAGTCACGAAGCACTCGGCGCCCGACAGCGTGGCGTTCAGGCCGCTCATGAAGCTGAGCGTGGCCACGATGGGGTTCAGGCGAGCGAGGGCCTGCGCTGCCTTCGGCCCCTGCAGCGCGAGCAGCGCGCGGTCGGGCAGCGGCTGCACGGTGCAGCGGTGACCGATGTGCGCGATCAGGTGCTTGGTGTCTGCCTCCTTGCAGGCGGCGTTGACGATCAGCAGCAGGTCGTTCGCGCGGCGCGTGATCATCAGGTCGTCGAGAATGCCGCCGCTGCGGTTCGTGAAGAACGCGTAGCGCTGCTTGCCGACGCCGAGGTCGATCACGTCCATCGGCACCAGGGTTTCGAGCGCCCTTGCGGCGTCGGCCCCGATTAGGCGCAACTGACCCATGTGCGACACGTCGAAAAGCGCCGCCGATGCGCGGCAATGGCGGTGCTCGGCGATGATGCCGGCCGGGTACGAGACCGGCATGTCGTAGCCCGCGAAAGGCACCATCTTGGCGCCGAGTTCGAGGTGCAATGCGTGCAGCGGTGTCTTCGAGAGGGCGGTGGGCATGACAGGTCTCCGAGGGCAAGTCTTTGGAACCGACGCGACATGATCGCACCGGCTTGCCCTCACTGTCCGCTTTACCTGAGAGATTGGCGATGCGCCTGTCGAGCGCACCGCTTGCCCCTTCGGTGGGCCCACTCGCGGTGGGCCTCTCTCCAGCGAGGAACGCTTCGGGTGAAGCGCTTGTCAGTCCTTTTGCCTGAGCGTTCGAATCGATGCATTCCTGCCCGACCCTGCGCCTTCGGCGGCCCCCGAAGCCCACTGGCGTGTCGGCTCTGGAAGCTCTCTCCTGACGGTGCTCAGTGTAGCAGCGCGCCGGATAATGCCGCCCCATGACTCCTGCCACCGATCCACAAGAATTGCTGAAGGTCGAATCGCTCGACCTCGAAGCCCAGGGGGTCGCCCACAACCTCGAAGGCAAGGTCGTCTTCATCGAGGATGCGCTGCCTGGCGAAGAGGTGCAGGTCAGCGTGAACCGGCGCAAGAACAACTGGGAGCAGGCGACGATGACCGCGCTGCGACGCGAGAGTTCGCAGCGCGTCACGCCTCGCTGTCCGCATTTCGGCACCTGCGGCGGCTGCAAGATGCAGCATTTGCACATCGGCGCGCAGGTCGCGACGAAGCAGCGCGCGCTCGAAGACGCTCTCTGGCACCTCGGCAAGGTGAAGGCCGAGCAGTTGCTGAGGCCGATCGAGGGGCCGGCCTGGGGCTACCGTTTCCGCGCCAGGCTGTCGGTGCGGTTTGTCGCGAAGAAGGGCAAGGTGCTGGTCGGTTTTCACGAACGCAGATCCAGCTTTGTCGCCGACATGGACAGCTGCGAGGTGGTACCGAAGCACATCAGCGATCTGCTGCTGCCGCTGCGCGAACTGGTCGCGGGCATGGACCAGCGCGACCGGCTGCCGCAAATCGAGCTGGCGGTCGGCGACGACGTGACGGCGCTGGTGCTGCGCCATCTCGAGCCGCTCAGCGCAGCCGATCTGGAGCGGCTGCGTGAGTTCGGCGCGAGTCACCGTGTGCAATGGTGGCTGCAGTCCAAGGGGCCCGACACGGTACGCCGGCTCGATGTTGGCGGCGCGGATCTCGCCTACGCGCTGCCCGAATTCGGCATCACGATGCCGTTCAGGCCGACCGACTTCACCCAGGTCAATTCGCACGTCAACCGGGTGCTCGTGACACGCGCATTGCGGCTGCTCGATGCGGGCGCGGGCGAGCGCGTGATCGACTGGTTTTGCGGGCTGGGCAACTTCACGCTGCCGATCGCGACGACAGCGCGCGAAGTGCTGGGCATCGAAGGCAGCGAAGCGCTCGTGCAGCGCTCGCGCGAGAACGCGGCGCTCAACCGGCTGACGGCGAAGACGAGCTTTGTCGCGCGCAACCTGTTCGAGCTGACGCCAGCCGAGCTTGCCGGGTTTGGGCGCGCCGAAAAATGGCTGGTCGACCCGCCGCGGGAAGGCGCGTTTGCGCTCGCGAAGGCACTCGCCGAGCTGCATGCGGATGCAGCGCTCGCGCCGGGCTACACGCCGCCGGCCCGCATCGTCTACGTCAGCTGCAACCCCGCCACGCTGGCCCGCGACGCCGGCCTGCTGGTGCACCAAGCGGGGTACCGCTGCAGCGCGGCGGGAGCGGTCAACATGTTCCCACACACGGCGCACGTCGAGAGCATGGCGGTTTTCGACAGGTGAAACAAAAGGGGGCCCGAGGGCCCCCTTGCCGATCATGTGGTCAGGCGTCAGTCGCGGCCGCCGAGGCCCAGGATCGCCAGCAGCGACTGGAACACGTTGTACAGGCTCAGGTACACGCCCAGCGTCGCGCTAATGTAGTTGGTCTCTTCGCCGTCCTTGACGCGCTTCAGGTCATACAGGATGAAGGCCGAGAAGATGCCGATCGCGAGCACCGAGATCGTGATCATCAGCGCGCTCGACTGCAGGAAGATATTCGCGATCGCTGCGACCAGCACCATGATCATGCCGATGAACAGGAACTTGCCCATTGCCGACAGGTCACGCTTGATCACCGACGACAGTGTCGCCATGCCGAGGAAGATTGCCCCGGTGCCGGCGAACGCCGTCATGATCAGCCCGGCGCCGTTGTTCAAGCCGAGTACCGACCCGATCAGGCGCGACAGCATCAGGCCCATGAAAAAGGTGAACGCGAGCAGGATCGGCACGCCGGAAGCGGAGTTCTTCGTCTTCTCGATCGCGAACATGAAGCCGAACGCCCCGCCCAGGAACACGATGGCGCTCATGCCCATGCCCATGCTTCGCGTGATGCCGGTGGCCACGCCGATCCAGGCGCCGAGCACGGTCGGCACCATCGACAGCGCGAGCAACCAGTACGTGTTGCGGAGCACGCGGTTACGCTGCTCGATTGACGAGACTTCACCGGCATATCCGGTGTAGGCGGTTTGCAATGGTTGGTTCATGGAGCCTCCTTGTTGAAACGAATGGGGGTCTGACCCGACCAATGGATTCTAGTTCCCCGTTCTTCGGCACACCGGATTCGCCCGTGGTTTCAGGCAATTTTGCTCGCGTGACAGCCCGCGTCGATGGCCCGAGGCGTTCCTGCGTACAGTCACGCGCTGATCCCACACCAACCCGTACCGAGTGCACCGATGAACACCCGACCCTTTCTTTCGCTGGACGATGTCAAGCGCATGGCGGCCGCCGCGGAGGCCGAGGCGCAGGCCCACGGCTGGATCGTCACGATCGCGATCGTCGACGACGGTGGCCACCTGCTGTGGCTGCAGCGGCTCGACGGCGCCGCGCCGATCTCCGCGCACATCGCGCCGGCCAAGGCGCGCACGGCGGCGCTGGGCCGGCGTGAAAGTCGCGTGTACGAGGAGATGATCAACCAGGGCCGCGTGTCGTACCTCAGCGCTCCCGAGGTGGAGGGCCTGCTGGAAGGCGGCGTACCGATCATCGTTGACGGGCATTGTCTGGGCGCGGTCGGTGTCAGCGGCGTCAAGTCGAGCGAAGACGCGCAGATCGCCAAGGCGGGAATCGCTGCGCTCGGCCCGTGAGCCGGTCGCGCGTTACCCGCTGACGGTGGCGTGCTGTGAAGCGGCATGCGCCGAGCCTTAGCCAGGTGCCCGCCCGCGGCCAGCGACATGACGCCGGTCTATAATTCGAGGGTTTAGCCTTAACCCGACCGCCCAGCGACCCCGATGCTGCTTCGCCCAGCGGCGCAGCCGGTTCCTGCGACGAAAACTCCTGCGGTTTTCTCGACTGTTTCAAGCTCGACGAGGCACCACTCGGCGGGCTGAGCCGGGCGTGCACAAGACGGAGAATCCGGTGCCCGCGCAACTGCTGTTCCCTCAAGCCCAGGCGATCCTGGCACTCGCAGACGGCACGGTGTTCCAGGGCAGTTCGATCGGAGCCGCCGGCCACACGGTCGGCGAGGTGGTCTTCAACACCGCCCTGACCGGCTACCAGGAAATCCTGACCGACCCGAGCTACTGCCGCCAGATCGTCACGCTGACCTACCCGCACATCGGCAGCTACGGCATCAGCGGCGAAGATGTCGAGTCGAGCCGGGTGTTCGCGGCCGGGCTGGTCATCAAGGATCTTGCGCTGCTGGCGTCGAACTTCCGCAGCAGCATGACCTTGTCGCAGTATCTGCAGCGTGAAGGCACCGTCGCGATCGCTAACATCGACACGCGCCGCCTGACGCGCATTTTGCGCAGCCGCGGCGCGC
>JANMAW010000161.1:0-19248 GCA_031360005.1 Rhizobacter sp. | reverse complement strand
TGGCGTATCTTGCCGAGCACGACCTCCAGGTCGACTGGATTCTCGAAACCCACGCCCATGCCGACCATTTGTCTGGCGCGCGCTACTTGCAGGAGCGCGTCGGCGGGCAAATCGCGATCGGCGAGAACATTCGCGTGGTGCAAGCGACCTTCAAGAAACTCTACAACCTGGAAAGAACCTTCCTGCCGGATGGCAGCCAGTTCGACCATCTGTTCGAAGACGGCGAGACGTTCAAGATCGGGGAAGTGGACGCGACGGCCATGCTGGTCCCCGGCCACACACCGGCCGACATGGCCTATCTGATCGACAGTTCGGTTTTCGTGGGCGACACGCTCTTCATGCCCGATGTCGGAAGCGCGCGCGCCGATTTTCCCGGCGGCGACGCACGCCAGCTGTACGCTTCGATGCGCAGGCTGCTGGATCTCCCCCCTGAAACGACGATGTACGTCTGCCACGACTACCCGCCGGCTTCACGGCCGCCCCGGTGGCAGACGACAGTGGCCGAACAGCGGGCGCACAACATCCACGTCCGCGACGGCGTCACCGAAGACGAATTCGTGACGATGCGGCAGGCACGCGACGCAACGCTCGAAGTACCGACCCTCATCCTGCCGTCGATCCAGGTCAACGTACGTGCAGGGCAACTGCCCCCTGCTGACGAAAACGGCGTGTCTTACCTGCGTATCCCTCTAAACGCGCTGCCGGTCCGGAAGTAGGCCGCTGCAGGCCGACGCCAACCACGCAGGGCTCCACCGATGCGTCCGTCCACGCTGGCCCGACGAGGATCTCGAAATTGCCGGTGGCTCCCGCACCGAACGCAGGTCTTAGCGGGGCGTCGGTTTCCGGGCGGCGTTCAGCGCATCCCGTTCGACGTTCAGATAGGTCTGGTACGCATTGCGCCGATTCGCGGCCTCGAACGCAGGCAGCGCGGCAAACCGCGACCAGTCGATCCGCTGGTACGCCGCATCGAAGTCAAGCCCGTCGTCGAAAGCCGCCGAGACCTGCTTGCGCAGATAGACGAGGTAGTCACGGGTCAGCGCCAGATCGGCGACCGCATGCGTGGACTGCGGGCCGTGACCGCCGACGACGACCCGAGGTTTGAACCTGAGCACACGATCGATCGCCTTGATCCACGACGACACGTCAGCGTCGGCGACGAACGGAATGCGACCCGTGAACATGAGGTCGCCGACAAACAGCACGCCGTCCTCCTCGACCATCATCATCAGATCTTCAGGCGTGTGCGCCGGTCCGGCGTGCATCACGTGAAACGTGAGGCCACCCATCTTGAAGACGGTGTCATCGCCGAGGTAGCGGTCGGGAGCGACGATGCGCGCTTTCTCGTTGACCCAGGGGAAGAGCGACTGCCTGCGTTCGGCCAGTCGGGCAGCCGCGGCATCGGTGGCGAGGTAGTCACGCACGAGCTGATGCGCCCAGACGTCGACACCGGGCGTCTTGAAAGCCTGGAGCCCATAGAAGTGGTCCGAGTGATAGTGGCTGATGACGACGCGCCTGACGGGCTGGGAGCTGGTCTGGGCGATCAGCTCCGCGAGGCGCCGGCCCAGGGCCGGCGTGCCGAGCACGTCGAAGACGACGATGCCATCCGATGTCACGACGAAGCCGGCGTTGGAGTTGAACCCCTCGTTCGCACTCGACACCATCCCGGATTGACCGAGCACGTAATAGCTGTGCTCTGACACCTTCTGCACGCGCATCGGTACCGCGACTCGCTCGAACTCGGCGCTGTCCTGGGCTGCGGTCGGCGAGGCAGTCGCGACCGCCAGCAGCAGGAGGGCCGTGGCGCTGCGGATCGAGCCGCGAAACTTGCGCAGGGATTGCATAAGGCTGCCGGTGCGGTCCATCTGGCACGTCCACGGCCGCTGGCAATGCAGCTCAACTCGACGCGGCAAGGCCCGGATTGCCGTCGACGCCGACGAGCCTGGGCCGATTCAGCTTGCGGGTCTTCACGACCTTCTGTTCGCGCAGGTACTTCTCCACCACGTCCCAGATCGGCTCACCCCTGGCACCTTCCGCCACCGGCGCCCAGCCACCCACCTTGTAGATCCTGTCGGGCTCGATCGCCCGGCCTTTGAGCTGCATCGCAGAAATCCGTGAACCGGCTTTCTCGTTCGGCGTGCAGGTGTACTCGAGCCCGCCGACCCGCACCATGTCGCCGCCCTGCTGGTAGTACGGATCCGGGTTGAAGAGGTTGTCGCAGACGTCTTCGAGGATGGTCTTGATGGTTTCGCCGCTCATCTGGGTGAGGGTCGTGTACGGATAGGTGATCGCCAACTGGTCCATCATTAGTTCGCGCGTGATCTTCTGGCCGGCCAGCAGAGTCGTTCCCCAGCGAAAGCCCGGCGAGAACGCGATCTCGGCGCCCTTGACGTCCATGATCGCATCGACGATCAGCTGGTCCCAGGAGCCATTGAAGTTGCCGCGGCGGTAAAGCAGGCCTTCGCTGACCGCCAGTGTTTCATCGAGCTTCGATTGGTACGGCGCCCTGACCTTGTCGATATGCGCCTGCATTGCCGGGTCTGCCCGGAGCAGGTTCGAGAAGACCGGCAGCAGCTTGTAGCGGAAGTCCTGCACGCGCCCGTCGCGGACATCGAAATCGAGCACCCCGAGAAACTTGCCGTTCGACCCGGCATTGGTCACCAGCGTCTGCCCGCCGCGGTTCTTCACGATCGATGGGGCCGGCACGCCGTCGTGGGTGTGACCCCCGAGGATCGCATCGATGCCGCTGACGCGCGTCGCCATCTTCAGATCGACGTCCATGCCGTTGTGCGACAGCACGACGACCACTTTCGCGCCCTTCGCGCGCACCTCGTCGACCATCTTCTGCATGTTCTCGTCCTGGATCCCGAACGACCAGTCGGGCACGAGGTAACGCGGATTGGCGATCGGCGTGTACGGGAACGCCTGGCCGATGACCGCGACGGCGACGCCGTTCATCGGCCGCAGGTCGTAGGGCGGGAATACCGGGTCGCCGAAATCGGCGGTCTTGATGTTCTGGGCGAGAAACTTGATGTGCCCCTTGAAGTCCTTCTCGACGATTTCCTGTACCCGCTTGGCGCCGAGCGTGAATTCCCAGTGGCCACTCATCAGGTCGACGCCGAGCAGCTTGCCGGCATCGACCATGTCCTGCCCGTTCGTCCACAGTGCGGTGGCCGAACCCTGCCACGTGTCGCCGCCGTCGAGCAGCAGCGCGTGCGGGCGCGAGGCGCGGACTTGCTTGATGAGGGTAGCCAGATGCGCGAAGCCTCCGACCCGGCCATACGTGCGGGCCGCTTCTTCGAAGTTCAGACAGGTGAACGCGTGGGCCGTTGCGGTGGCGGGAGCGACCCCGAAGGCCTTCAGGAAATTTTCTCCGACAAGATGAGGCGGCTTGCCGACCGCACCGGCCACCCCCAGGTTGACGCTCGGCTCGCGGAAATGGATCGGCATCAGCTGCGCGTGGCAGTCGGTGAAATGCAGAAAGCTCACGTTGCCGAATGTCGGAAGGTCGTAGAGCCGCCCGATGGCTGCGGGCTCGGCCGCGAGCACGGCGCGGCTTTCGAGGGCCATGCCCGACGCCGATGCCATGGCCAGCATCTGCAGGAAGTCGCGTCGACCGATGCCCATGGGAGATCCACCTTGGTGTTTGCGAAACGCAGCGCGGGTCGGTGCGCTGAACCGACGGCGCGCGAAGACACACGTGGTGCCTGCGTCTGTCCGTCCGAACGACGCTCCGCGCGCGCAGGATTACTGATTCACGGGAGACTTCGGGTCCAGCAGCAGTGCCATGAGGTCCTGCATCTGCTTGTCGGTCAGCACGTGTGCATACCCGAAGCGGGGCATCCCGGAGCAGGCGCTGTACGCCTTTGCGTTGTAGATCTTGCCCCACGTGTACTGGACGATTGGCGCAGACACTGGATCCGCCGAATCCTTGACGCCCCGAAGCTTGCCGTAGTTGTAGAGGCTCGGGCCGAGCGTTCCGAAGGAGATCTCGGCCTTGCTCATCTGGTGACAGTTGTAGCAATTGCCACCGTTCGGCGCCCCTGCCGGATCCGACCACGTCATGCCACGCCCGTTCTGCGCCAACTTCTCTCCTTCCTTCCAGTCTCCGAGATAACGGCCGTCCGGCGGTGGCTTGATCGTCCCGAGGGCCTGCGCCTCGATCCGCTTCAGGTCATCGGGCGACGGGGCGGGTTCCGAACAGATGCGCTGCGCCGCGTCCTGTTCGAGGCGATCCACTCCCGCCTGTCCCTGATCACGGAACGAAGCCTTGATCATGCCGAGAGCGACCTTGTCGTAGTCCACCGCGGCCGGTGCGGCACATCCGCCGACGACGGCGACGAGCGCGGCTGCAAGCCAGGCAGGCAGGCTCTTGCGATTGAGTTTCATCATCAGTCTCCTGGCTAGCGTTTGAGCGCCGGGGCGATCGACTCCGCGCCCTGCCCGGTCACGCCCATGTAGACGCCCAGCGCCACGGTGGCATCGGACCCGTAACCCGGGTACGGGAAACGCTGTTGCCGATAGCAGTCGTTCAGGCGCCGCTGCATGCCCCAGAGCTCGCCGCTCGACACGCGGTAAGCAGGCCAGGCGCCGAAACCCGCGCCCGCGCCCGGCTTCGTGGTCAGGTCGGGAAGGTCCTGCAAGCGGATGCGTTTGCCCTCCTGGCTATGGCACGTCGCGCACGCGAAGTCATACGGTCCGCCGCGGAAGAAGAAAATGCGTTTGCCCGCCTCGTACATCGTGCGCTCGGCAGCGTGGGCCTGTGGCACGGCGAACCGCATCCCGCGGGACTGGCCCGAAATCCACGCCACCAGGCTCTCGATGTTGGCCTGCTCGCCCTTGCCGAAGGGCGTCCTGGCGATCTCCGCCGCATCGAAGCCTTGCTGGCCTTGCATGCAGGTGAGCAACCGCGATTCCAGATCCTGCACGCGACCTGTGTCCGCAAAGTAGCGTGGCAGTTCGACGAAGGCGCCCTTGACGACGCCGGGACCGCGTCCGAGGTCGCACTGCTGCAGGGAAATCTTCTTCGGGCCACGGGTCTGCTTCCACAGCTCTTCCCCTTTGGCCTCCCAAAGTTCGGCCGGATTGCCGTCGGCCAGCATGGCCCGGTATTTGGCGATCTCGTCGCTTGCGGTCTGGGCCGCAACGGGCATGCCGAGCAGCACGCAACCGGCCAATGCAAATAGGCGCTTCATTCATCGTCTCCTGTGGGGGTCGTACGGCCCTTTGAAATCGCTCCGACCGGAGTCGGCGGGCGACGATCGCATCAGTTGATCGCGACCTCGTCGGTCCGCGTATCCCCGGTGTTGTCGGTCCAGGTGACCGCCACCTTGTCGCCGACCTTGGCACCCTTGAATCGAAACTGCAGAAACGGATTCTGCGATATCGCCTGGCCCCACCTGGCCGTCAGCACGGTGCGGCCGCCGCTCGTCGCCTTGACAGCGTCGATGTAATGCGCCGGAATGATCTTTCCGGCGGTGTCCTTGCGCAGCCCGGTCTCCATCGGGTGTGCCATCAGCACCCGCACGTCGGTGATGTCGTCTTTCAGTTGAGCGCGAATGCGCATCGGGTCACCCATGATCTGTCTCCTGGTCGTTGATTGAAATGAACCGGACGGCGTGCAGAGGCGTCAGCCGCCGCACCCGCCCAACGTCACCTTGGTTTCCTTGAATGTCGAGTAGAGCTTTCCGTCCGCCTTGACCACGGCATACACGTTGGTGCTCTCACCCATCTTCGTGCGCGTCGACACAAAGGGCTCGGTGCCGTCCGGGATCGTGAAGGTCGCGGTCAACGGGTTGGGGTTTTTCTCTACCAGGATGTAGATCTCCTGCGTCCTGGGAATCTTGCTCGTCACGGTAATCGGCACGACCGCGCCGTTTTCGGCAATGTCGGGCGACGTGATCGTGATGTCCTTGCTGTCGGCAGGAGTGCCTCCGAGAAGCTTCAGCGCATCAGCCAGGTTCCTGGCTTCGAAGCCGGGCGGGCTCGCCGCAAGCGCCTGCGGCACGGTGAGGATCCCGCCGCTCACCAGCATGGCGAGTAACCCACCCTGCTTCAAGATGGCCCGCCTCGATTGCTCTTCCATGATCGATCCTTTAGAACGGTAGATGAGTCCGGTGCGCCGGACGGCGTCAGGTACAGGAGGCTTCATTCGATCTTCCGCGTCGCCGCCGATCATCGAAGGCAGCCCGCTCCTGCCTTGAGATCCGCAACCGAGATGCGTTCACTTCGCACCTCCGGCCAACCATCCAGCGATGAGCCTTGCGTCAGACTCGTTCAGTTGCGACTGTTCAGGCATCGGTATCGATCCCCAAACACCCTGCCCGCCCTTGCGGATCTTGCCGGCGAGGTATTCGACCGCATCCGCCCGGCCTGTGTACTTCTTCGCGACATCCTGAAACGCAGGGCCGACGATCGTGTTCGTCATGCCGTGGCAACTTGTGCAAGAGTTCGCCTTCACCAATGTGGCACCGTCTGCAGCAGCGTGCATCGCCGACGACGCAGGCGCAATCGTCGCCACGAACTTCATCGCGACCCCTGCCGGCTCGGTCCTGGGCGCCACCGATGTATCGGTGCCTCGTGCCGGACCAAAGGGCCGCACCTGCTCGGCAATGTTGCCGTTGGCATTGCGCGCGGCGAGCGGGAGTGAGGACTCGATTCTTCCTTCGACAGGGCAGTCGCGCATGCACAGCGGGTTCTTCACATCGCCCTTGCCGCGCGTCTCCCACAAGTCCTTGTCGAAGGTCTTGCCGTGGCGATTCGGCAGTCGGTTCTGGACCTCGGCGATGTTCTTGTCGGAGAGTGTGAAGTCGGCCGGGACGATTTCTCCCAGGTTGAGGATGTAGGCGAGAACGCCATAGACCTCTTCGGTCGTCAGCGACTTCGGCGCGTTCCACGGCATCGCCCGATTGATGTAGTCCCACATCGTCGACAGCCTGGAGACCCTCATCAGCGTCGTGCGATGGGTGTAGCCCGGGTTGGCGAGGAAGAAGACGCGGCCCGCGTCGATGTCCTTCTTGGACGTGCCGCCGACGATGGGGCTGAACACCTCGTTCGACTCACCAAATGCACCGTGGCAAGAGGCGCACTTTGCCTCCCAGACCTGTTCCCCGAGGCGCACACTGCCGGCTCCTGGCGGGAGGCCTGTGAAGTCGCCGCGCACGTCGATGTCCCACGCGCGGACCTCTGCAGGGGTCGCGGGCCGGCCGATCTCCTTCATCGCCAGCGCCGGCGCCGCCTGACTCCACGCGGTGGATGCAGCGGCAAGGCACAGCAAGGCGAGGCACGCTCGCGAGCGAAGGATGAAGGCGGCTCTCACGGGTTCCGGTTCCACCTGCGCGTCAGAACGTCTGGACGTTCGAGACGTCCCCGGTCTCGGCGACACGCCAGGACTGGATCGCGTTGTTGTGGTAGATCGACCTGGTGCCGCGAACCGCGCGCAACTGGTTGATCTTCGGCTGCACATAGCCGGTGTCATCCATCGCACGGGACTGCAGCACCGCCGGCGAGCCATCCCAGACCCAGTCGATGTTGAAGCGCGTCAGCGCCTTGGACAGGACCGGTCCTTCGAGACGCGCCGTGCGCCAGTTGCGCCCGCCATCGACGCTGACGTCCACCTGCCTGACCTTGCCGCGTCCTGACCAGGCCAGGCCGGTGACGTTGTAATAGCCCTTGTCGAGGAGCGTCTGCGAGCCGGACGGTGTCGTGATGACGGACTTGCATTCCTGAATCGACGTGAACTGCCGGTAGGTGCCATCGGGCATCAGGTCGATGTAGTGGAGTTCCTCGTCCTTCGTGAAGAACGGCTGGTCTCCGACCTCGATTCGCCGAAGGTACTTGACCCAGCTGACGCCCTGGATGCCGGGAACGACCAGACGGAGCGGATAGCCGTTCTCGGGCCGCAGCATTTCGCCGTTCATGCCCCACGCGACGATGGCGTCGTCGAGCGCGTTCGCCATCGGGATCGTGCGCGTCATCGACGAGCCGTCGGCACCTTCGGCCAGGAGATAGCGGCCGGCCTTCGTGTCAGTCCCGCAAAGGTCGAGAAGCGTCGACAGCTTCACGCCGGTGTACTCGGAGCACGACAGCATGCCGTGCGTGTACTGGACGCTCGGCACCGCCGAATTGGCCCACTCCATCGCACTGTTGGCACCGCACTCGATGAAATGGATGCGCGACACGGTCGGCAGGCGCATCAGGTCGTCCATCGTGAAAACCCGAGGTTCGCGCACCATGCCGTTGAGCATCAAGCGGTGCTTCGACGGATCGATGTCCCACCAACCCTGGTGATGGCGCTCGAAGTGCAGGCCGCTTGGCGTGAGGATGCCGAACAGCGACTGCAGCGGGCAGAAGGACACGGAGGCCTGCGCCACCTGCGTCAAGCCCGGACTCTGCCGACGCTGGATGTTCTTTTCCCACTTCGACGGCGACCCGTAGCCGGTCGACGCGACCGGCAAGCCCAGACCCCTGGAGTGCTCCGGGAGTGTCAGGATCGCAGGGTCGCCATCACGAACACGAACCGATGCTGATGGCGCCGCCGCCGACGCGACCGTCCCTGCGGCGCCGGAGCCCATCGCGAGGGCCTTTGCCATGAAGCCACGCCGCGCCTTTCGAGCCTTCTCCAGCATCGACGGCGACATGTGACCCTCCGGCGCCTTCACGACCCGTCCGGACATCTGCGGCTTGCCACTGGTCATCGATAGTCTCCGCTTCGATTCGACATGGCGCTGGCGTCGATCAGCGCAACTCGTCGATCAAGGTCTTGAAGCTGCGCTTCAGGCTCTTGTCGCCATCGAGTTCCGCGGAGACCCGCACGCAGACGGAGCGGCACAGGTCGGTCATGGTCGAATCCGAAACGCCGTAGAAGACTTGCGTGCCATCGCGACGACGTTTGAGGACGCCCGCCTGGTACATCATGTTCAGGTGGCGCGAGGCGTTCGTCTGCGACATCCCGGTTTCCATCACGATCTGCCCGACAGACTTTTCTTCCTGGCAGATGGAATGAAGGATGCGAAGCCGAGCCGGCTCGGAAAAGATGGAGAAATAACGTGCGACGGATTCGAAGACTTCTCCCATTTCATCCATGACTCGCCTTCCTGGTGGATTCTTGATTAACCAGTAGCTTATGCGTGAGTGCACATATTGTTATAGGTGTTTCTACCACCTGTTGCTACGTACGTTCTCGGGCCTAATCCAATCTCGGCCCTGCTTGGCAGTCACGGGCACAACGGCGAATCAAGAGCCTGTCGCGTGGCGGACGTCTCCCTCGAAGTCCAGGGCGGACGCGATCACCGACTCATTGAAGTGATGGAGATCCACACATGCGCGAGCACTCAAGACGGCGATTTGCGGTTCTCGGTGGCAGCGCCCTCACGGGCGCGATGCTGGCGAGTGCCCTCCCGGCGTCCGCTCAGAAGACCGGGAACAGGGTTGTGTTTCAGGTCAGCGACAACGACCCGGCGCGATGGGCGCTGACCTTGAACAACGTGCGGAACGTGCAGCTGGATCTGGCCGACGATGGAGTGAAGGTGGAAATCGTTGCCTATGGACCGGGGATCGGCATGCTCAAGGGCGACTCGTCGATGGCCAGGCGAATCGCAGATGCGCTGAAAGACGGCGTCACCGTCGTTGCGTGCGAGAACACCATGAAGGCTCAAAAACTGGTCTATGCCGACATGCTCCCGAACATCGGATATGTTCCGTCCGGAGTGGTCGAGCTGATGCGCAAGCAACAACAAGGCTACGCCTACATCCGACCCTGAGACGGGCGTAGCGGCCGATGCTTGATGACATCTGTTCCCGGGGCCCGCCGAGTCTCCCCGGTGGGGTCGCCGATTTGGCGGTCCGGCGATATCCAACCGAACGTTCACGTCACGTCGAATGCTGACAGGCGCCCGTGCAACACCAGCAGAAGCCGGTCGGCCGAAGGCCTAGATGCACGAGCGTGCAAAGCGCCCCTGCGGGCTCGCGGAAAACAGGCGCGGCCTGCTACTTGAGTTACCCGACCGTGTCGTGCCGTGGCCGATTTGCCGTCGCCACGGGCGCCTGCGTGAGACGAATGCGTGGGGAAATCGATGGGGTGGCTGATGGGGCTCGAACCCACGACAACAGGAATCACAATCCTGGACTCTACCAACTGAGCTACAGCCACCGCAGAATTTGTCAGTATATCGGAAGCCGCTTGTCGCCCGGGGTTGCGCCGGGCGTCGGAGCCCCGCCGCAGCGTCTCACTTCGGCAGCGCGCCGCTGCTTGCCGCCGCTTCTGGCGCTGGCAATGCGACCGGCTTCATCTCGACATTCAGGCGCGTCTTCAGCGCGGCGTAATACGCCTGGGATTCCGCGTCGCCCCAAGCCTGCGAATACTGGGACTGCGCTCGCGCCGCTTCGGCCGTGACCGGGTCGCGTCCCAGCACCTTGGTGATCTTCGCGACGGCATAGCCCTGGTCGCCCAGGTCGACGCCGACGAATGTCGGCAGCGCGGCGGTCGGTGCCTTCAACACGGCGTCGAGCAGCACGCCTGAAAGGTCTCGCGGCTGCGCGCGCGACACCGTCACCGCCGGTTCGTTCATCGTGGCAGTCGTT
Source organism: Rhizobacter sp. (assembly GCA_031360005.1). Lineage (GTDB taxonomy): Bacteria > Pseudomonadota > Gammaproteobacteria > Burkholderiales > Burkholderiaceae_C > LMDS01. Next base: position 8,670 of record JANMAW010000161.1, on the reverse strand, counting down.
GCGAGCCGCAATTCGGCCAGGCGCGCTTCACCGAGCTTGCGCGCCAGCGCACTTGCCTGCAGCGTGACGAGACGCGCGCGAATCTGGGACTTCAGATCGGCCAGCGGCAACTGATGCGCAGCCTCGTGCTTGACCACGCGACCCGAGACCATCGTGCTCGGCGCGATCTCGATCGCCTCGGTGTTGCGCTTGTTGCGAATCGCGTCGGTGCCGAACAGGGCGTCGAGAAATTTCGGGTTGGCGAGCGCCCCGGTGGTGCCTTGCGCAGGCACGCGTTTCAGGTTCTGCGCGCTGCGCAGTTCGAGCTTGAACTTGTCGGCCACCGGCTTCAGGCTGTCGGGCTGTTCGTAGACCATGTTGGTGAACTCGACGGCGACTTCCGAAAACCGCTTCTGCGCGAGCTGCGACCTGACCTCACCCTCGAGTTCGGCGCGCACCGAGTCGAAACTGCGCTTGTCGCCACCGCGCACCGCCGCCAGCTTCACGAGGTGGTAGCCAAACTCGCTCTCGACCAAGCCACTGACCTGTCCCGGCTTGAGCGCGAACGCCGCGTCTTCGAGCGGCTTTGCGGCGAGCCCGCCGCGGCTGAAGAAGTCGAGGTCGCCGCCCTTTTCGGCAGAGCCGGGATCGTCGGAATTCTTGCGTGCCAAGTCGGCGAATGCGGCCGGGTTCTTCTGCAGTTCGACCAGCAAGCCTTCGGCCTTCGCCTTGGCCTTCGCGCGGTCGGCGGTCGATGCGCCAGCATCCACTTTGATCAGGATGTGGCTGGCCCTCCGCTCTTCAGGCACCGTGTAGCGATTTTCGTTCGTCGCGTAATGGTCACGCAGGTCCTTGTCCGACACGCTGATGCCCTTCTTCAGCGTGTCTAGGTCCAGCACCACGTACTCGATCGACGCGGTCTCCGGCGCCTGGAACTGCGGCGCGTTCGCCGGATCCTTGTAGAACTTTTCGACCTCTGCATCGGTGGGCGCAACCTTGTCGACCGAATCCTTCGCTGCGAAGCGTTGCACCTGCACTTCGCGCTGCTGAAACATCGCGTCGAGTGCCGTGCTGGTGACGCTCAGCGGTGCGAACACCGTGTCGTTCACACCCAGCAGAACCTGGCGCAGCGACAGGTCCTGGCGCAGCCGCTGCGCGAACACCTCCGACGACATGCCCTGCGCGGCAAGCGCATCCTTGTTGACGCTGCCGTCCGGGTTGCGCAGCAACGCGAACTGCGGATCGCCGGCGAACAGGCGCTGCAAGCGCTCGTCGGTGACGACGAGGTGCAGCTTGTCGGCGGCCACCAGCATCACGCGCTCGCGCACGACGGTCTCGAGCGACTGGCGCTTCATCTCCGGGGTGTCGAAGACCTTGGCGTCGATGTTGGGCATCTGCCGGCGCACGCGTTCGATCTGCTCGCGCTGGGCAAGGTCCCACTCGCTGCGCGTGATCTTGCGGCCGTCGACCTTCGCGACGGTGATGTTGTCATTTCCCGTGAAGCTGCCGTAGCCCTGGTAGACCCCGCCACCAACGAAAGCCAGCACCACGAACCCCAGAATCACTTGCAGCAACCATGTGTGCTTGCGGAAGAAATCGAACATCGAAAGCCTCTGTCATCAGTCGGCCCGGGCCGCCGGGCGCAAGCGCAATCGGTACGACGCATCGGCGTCGGCGAACCAAGGAGCCCAGATGCAACAAAGGCGAACCGAGGTTCGCCTTCGTCTGGGTAGCTCGAGTCATTCTATCTGAGCCGGAGCGTTGCAAAGACTTGCGCGGCCCGGTGCCGGCTGCGCCCGACGGCATGAAGCGAAGGGCCGATCGGGTGGTGGGTGCTGAGGGGTTCGAACCCCCGACCTACGCCTTGTAAGGGCGCCGCTCTACCAACTGAGCTAAGCACCCGTGGACCTTGTGCCGGCATGTCGCTGACGATTCAGTTCACCGCGTCTTTGAGCGCTTTGCCGGGGCGGAACTTCGGCACCTTGGCCGCCTTGATCTTGATCGCGGCGCCGGTTCGCGGGTTACGCCCGCTGCGTGCCGCGCGCTTGCCAACGCTGAATGTTCCGAAGCCCACGAGGGACACGGTGTTGTTCTTCTTCAGTGTCGTCTTCACGCCGCCGATCACAGCCTCCAGGGCGCGCGCCGCGGCGGCCTTGGAAATGTCGGCCTGCTTGGCGATGTGCTCGATCAACTCGGATTTGTTCACGGGCGTTCCCCCTCTAAAGGTATCTCAGATGTTCGGGTGGATGTTTGGGCTGCATGGCGGGTGATGCGGCAGCTCGAACGATTACAGCCGCGCCCTCATTCAGTGTCAAGCGCGGAAGCGGATTCTATGCGCTATCACGCGCGCTCCACCACGCGGAACTGCGTGCTTTCTCGCTTGACAGGAAGTGCCGCGCTGGCGCCGCGAAATGCTGCCGGAGCGGCCATCGGTCACAGCGCGCTCATCGCATCGGGGCGCGCACGACCAGCGCCACGCCGGTTACCGTCAGCAGCATGCCGGCCCCCATGACCCAGGTGAACGACTCGCCGAAGAGCAGCCACGCCAAGGCTGCCGTGCAGGGTGGCACGAGGTACATCAGGCTGGTCACCTGGATGGCGGCACCGCGCTGGATCAGCAGGTACAGCAGCGAGCTTCCACCCAGCGTCAGTGCAAGCACCGACCATGCCAACGCACCGATCATCTGCGCGTGCCAGACGACGGGCTCCGCCTCGAACATTGCCAGCGGCAGGCTCACCGCCAGCGCCGCGCCAATTTGGATCGCACCCGCGGTCCGCACATCGCATGGTGCAACGAATCGTTTCTGGTAGAGCGTGCCGGTCGTGATGCTGAGCAGCGCAAATACCGCCAACGCCAGGTTCAGGGGGGTGACCTCACCACCGCCCAGCTTGTGCGAAACGACGAGCGCGAGACCAGTCAGGCCGAGTGCGAGCCCGACCCACTGTCGCCTCGAGACTTTCGCCCGCGTGCGATTCGCACTGCCTGCACCCCAACTCGTCCACAGCGCAGTCAGCACCGGCTGCAGGCCCACCAGCAACGCCACCGTGCCAGCGCCGATGCCGGCTTTCACGGCGGCCCACACGCCCCCCAGATAGCCCGCGTGAATCAGGACGCCGGCAACCGCGAGGTGCCCCCACTGCGCACGATCGGCGGGCCACGCGGCGCGCGCCAGCAGGGTCCACGCGATGAAGCACGCCAGCGACAGCGCGTAACGCATCGACAGGAAAGTCAACGGCGGCGAGTGCGGCATGCCAAAGCGCGCAACCACGAAGCCTGTGCTCCAGATGAGCACGAAGACCAGCGGCATCGCGCGAAGCAACAACTCCGCCGACGCGCTCTGGCTGTTGCCGCGTGCGAACCGCACTATTGCGCCTTGGCTCGGATCTCGGGCAGCGCTTTCTGCAGGTAATAGACCATCGACCAGATCGTCAGCACTGCCGCGATGTAGATCAGCCAGGTGCCCCAGCGCTGCGTGTCGATCAACCCGAACAGCGAGCCGTGGTACAGCAGGAACGGAATCGCGATCATCTGCACCACGGTCTTCACCTTGCCCAGCATGTGTACCGCGACGCTGCGCGAAGCGCCGATCTGCGCCATCCATTCGCGCAGCGCCGAGATCGCGATTTCGCGGCCGATGATCACCAGCGCCACCAGGGTCTGCACGCGCGCCAGTTCAACCAGCACGAGCAGCGCGGCGCAAATCAGAAACTTGTCGGCCACCGGGTCGAGAAAGGCGCCGAACGATGAGGTCATGTTGAGCCGGCGCGCGAGGTAGCCGTCGGCCCAGTCGGTCAGCGCGACGATCACGAACAGCACGGTCGCGATCAGGTTGCGGTCCGCCTCGCCGAGCGGCAGATGAAAGACGCCGACGATCAGTGGGATCGAAACAATGCGCGCCCAGGTCAGCAGCGTCGGGAGGTTGAAGAACATCGGCCGATTGTGCCGAAGTTCCCCGACACGCCGCGTGCCCCGTCAAAGATCAAGACTGCGCGGCTTGAACTTGCGGTCGTCGCTGAACAGGAAGGTCTCGGTGAACTTCCAGGGCTTCGGCAGACGCGATACGTCGCCGAAGGGAGCGGCGCGGTGCACCGCGTCGACCGCCAGCTGCACCGTGTCGGGTGCCTGCGAGGGTTTGCGCAACACGCCGACGTGGCGCACGCTGCCGTCGGAATTCAATTCGATCTCAAGCACCGGGATTGCCAGCAGCGGCTCGGGCACGGCGCCGGTATAGGTGCCGTTCGGGTTCGCCGCAACCAGTCGCCGCGCCGCTTGCAGCCGCAGTTCGTTCCAGTTGCGTGCCGCCCCGGGAACGTTCAGTCGTGCGGTCACCGATGGTGCGGCCGGTCGCGCCGTCGCGGATGGGGCTGCGGCCGGGGCCGCGCTGGAGGAAGGCGCCGTCCTGGATGCAGGGCTCGGGGCGGCTGACGGCGGCGGCGTCGAACCGCAGCTCACGAGAAGCCCGAGGCCAACCCAAGCCAGATGAATGCGACGGTCAATGCAAGGCACGATAAATCTCCTCTGCCAGGTTTCGCGAGATGCCGTCGACGGTGATCAGGTCGTCGACACTGGCCTGGCCGACCCCGCGCACCCCGCCGAAGCGTTGCAGCAGTTTCGCTCTCTTTTTCGGCCCCACGCCTGCGATGTCCTCCAGTCTGCTGCCTCCGGTGCGCACTGTTGCACGCTTGGCGCGCATTCCAGTGATCGCGAAGCGGTGCGCTTCGTCGCGGATCTGCGCGACCAGCATCAACGCCGCCGAGTCACGGCCGAGCTGGACCTTCGAGCGACCGTCGGCGAACACGAGCTCCTCCAGCCCGACCTTGCGGCCCTCGCCCTTCTCGACACCGACGACGCGCCCGAGGTCGATGCCGAGTTCCTCGAACACTTCGCGCGCCACGCCGACCTGGCCACGCCCACCGTCCACCAGCACCAGGTCGGGCAGCCGCGCTTCGCCGCGACTCGCTGCCTCGACGAGCTTGGCGTAGCGTCGCGCAAGCACCTGGCGCATCGCGGCATAGTCGTCACCACCGGTGATGCCGTCGATGTTGTAGCGGCGGTATTGAGCCGGCTGCATCCTGTGGGCCTCGAAGACGACGCAGGATGCCTGGGTGGACTCGCCGGCGGTGTGGCTGACGTCGAAGCATTCGATGCGAAACGTGGCCATGTTGTCGACCGCGAGATCGAGCGCCTCGACCAGTGCGCGGGTGCGCGCCTGCTGCGAACCTTCCTCGGCGAGAAGTTGCGCGAGCTTGATCTGCGCCCCCTTGATGCACATGTCGAGCCAGGCGCGGCGCGGCTCGCGCGGCTGATGCTGGGCGCTGACCTTGACGCCGCTTTGCAGCGACAGCGCGTCGATCAGCGACCTGTCGACTGCATGGCTGAGCACCAGCAACGGGGGCACACCGCCGTCGAGATAGTGCTGTGCAATGAAGGCTTCGAGCACCTGCACTTCGGGCGCGGCTGGCGCCTCGTCGGCGGCACCTTCGGCGGAGTCGTCGCCGCCGGGCGCAAGCTCCATCGCATCTTCCAGATGCTTCGGAAAGTACGGTCGGTCGCCGAGATGGCGCCCGCCGCGCACCATCGCCAGGTTGACGCAGGCGCGACCGCCCTCGACCCTGACGGCGAGGATGTCGGCGTCCTTCGTCGTCACACCGGTGTTGTCCTCGACCCCCTGCTGGTGCAGCACGCGCGACAGCGCGCCGATCTGGTTGCGAATCCCGGCCGCCTGCTCGAACTGCAGGGCCTGCGCATGCGCCATCATTTCGGCCTGCAGGGTGTCCATCAACTCCTGTTGCTCGCCGAGCAGGAAGCGCTCGGCATGGCTCACGTCGCGCGCATAGTCTTCGCTCGAGATGAAGTTCACGCACGGCCCCGAACAGCGCTTGATCTGGTACAGCAGGCACGGCCGGGTGCGGTTGTTGAAGACGGTGTCTTCGCAGCTGCGCAGGTGAAATACCTTCTGCAGCATCTGGATCGATTCCTTCACCGCCCAGGCGCTCGGGAACGGCCCGAAGTAGCGGTGCTTCTGATCCACCGAGCCGCGGTAGTAGGCCACGCGCGGAAAGCGGTGCGACGCGATCTTCAGGTACGGGTAGCTCTTGTCGTCGCGGAACAGGATGTTGTAGCGCGGCGCGAGCGTCTTGATCAGGTTGTTCTCGAGCAGCAATGCCTCGGCCTCCGAGCGCACGACCGTCGTCTGCATGCGCGCGATCTTCGTCACCATGTGACCGATGCGCGTGCCGCCGTGGTTCTTTTGGAAGTAGCTCGACACCCGCTTCTTCAGGTCGCGAGCCTTGCCCACGTACAGCACGGCATCGTTTGCATCGAAGTACCGGTACACGCCGGGCAGATTCGGCAGTGCCGCGACCTCGGCAAGCATTTGCGCGCGCGCCGGGTCGGCGCCCTGTTGGTTGATGGCGGGAGCTTCGTCGTCGATCATCGAGCACGATTGTGCCGCGACGAAGCGAGGCGAGCGCTCCGGAATAATGCAGACCATGCAATGGGATCTGTTCTGCCGCGTCGTCGACAACCACGGTGACATCGGAGTGTGCTGGCGCCTCGCCACCGACCTGGCGGCACGCGGCGAACACGTTCGCCTGTGGCTCGACGATGCGTCTGCGCTGTGCTGGATGGCTCCCGTCGGCGCCGTCCGAGTCGCCGTGCTGCCGTGGCCTGCCGGTGATGCGGGCGTCGCTCCCGGCGACGCCGTGATCGAAGCCTTCGGCTGCGAGTTGCCCGAATGGTTCGTCCGGCGCATGGCAGCGGCGCTGCCCGCACCGGTCTGGATCAATCTCGAATACCTGAGCGCCGAAAGCTTTGTCGAACTCTCCCACAGGTTGCCGTCGCCGCAGCCGAGCGGCACCGGCGCGGGCCTGCGCAAGTGGTTCTTCTACCCCGGTTTCACGGCGCGAACCGGCGGGCTGATCCGCGAACGCGACCTGGACGCGCGGCAGCAGGCTTTCGATGCCGCGGCGTGGCTGGCTGCGCACGGCGCGGCCGCGGTCGCCGGTGAGCGGGTCGTGAGCTTGTTCTGCTACGAACAACCTTCCTTGCAGACGCTGCTCGACGAATTGGCGCAGCGTCCCACCCTGCTGCTCGCCTGCTTCGGGCATGCCGCGCTGCAGCTGCGCGAACTCCTCGGTCCGGCCCTCAGGCGCGGTGCGATGCGCGCCGCGGTGCTGCCCGCACTGCCGCAGCGCGACTACGACCACCTGCTGTGGGCCAGCGATGTGAACTTCGTGCGGGGCGAGGATTCGTTCGTGCGTGCGCAGTGGGCCGGCAAGCCCTTTGTCTGGCAGATCTACCCTCAGCATGACGGGGCACACATCGACAAGCTCGACGCCTTTCTGGCGCGGTTTCTGACGGGGGCCGACGTCGGCTTGGCCGCCGACCTCAGCGGCTTCTGGCATGGCTGGAACTCGCCGATGTCGCGCCTGCCGCCGATGCCGCCGCTCCAGCAGTGGCATCGCCACTGCGCTGACTGGCGCACCCGACTGCGCGCCGAGCGCGACCTGACGACCCAGCTGCTCGGCTTCGTTGCCGAAACCCGCTAAAATTGAGGGCTTGCCGCGCACCGGGCCAAGTTGGCCGATGGGCCGAATCCCCCGGCGCACCCTCGCGCCCCCCACCCCGCACACGGAAACAGCTATGAAGACCGCAATGGAATTTCGCGCCGGCAACGTCATCATGCTCGGCAAGGACCCGATGGTCGTGCTGCGCACCGAGTACAGCCGAGGCGGGCGCAACTCCGCGACCGTGCGCATGAAGCTGAAGAGCCTGCTGTCCAGCTCCGGCACCGAAGTCGTCTACAAGGCCGACGACAAGCTCGACCAGGTCATGCTCGACAAGAAGGAATGCACCTACTCCTACTTCGCCGACCCGATGTACGCGTTCATGGACGCCGAGTACAACCAGTTCGAGGTCGAGTCCGAGAACATGGGCGACGCGATCCAGTACCTCGAAGACGGCATGCCGGTCGAGGTGGTGTTCTACGACGGCAAGGCGATCTCGGTCGAGCTGCCGACCAGCCTGGTGCGCGAGATCACCGATACCGAGCCCGCCGTCAAGGGCGACACCTCGGGCAAGGTTCTGAAGAACGCGAAGATCGCGACCGGCTTCGAGATCTCGGTGCCGCTGTTCGTGCAGACGGGCGACAAGGTCGAGATCGACACGCGCACGCACGAGTACCGCAAGCGCGTGTGACGCGGGTCGGCGAACAGGAGTGACGGGCGCCTTCGGCGCCCGTCGTGTTTTCATAATTACGTCATGGCATTCGATTTCTCCGCCGTCAGCGCTCCGTTTCGCATGCAACCCGGCCTGCGGCGGCTCGCGAGCGGCGCCGCACAGCTGACGCCGAACCAACTGCACGACCGCGCGCTGCGCGAGAAGGTGGCGGTGGTGCGCGAGCACGCCGATCAGGCGCTGCTGATCCAGCCCGGCTTCGATGCGATGCCCGCCATGCGCGCGCTGTCGGCGCATGCCACCGCGGAGCACCCAGATGCATTTGCCTGGGACGGCGCTTCTGTCTGGCACGCAGCGCACCTCGGGTGGTCGCTGCACGGCGACGAGCTTCGCGGCGACGGCCCGGCCGAGATCGGCGCATGCCTGCGCGCCCTGCCCGCGTCGTGGCGCCCCGCGGGCTTGCTGGCCCTGGCGTTTGCCGAAGACTTCGCGCTGATCGACGGTGCGACCGG
>JANMAW010000439.1:0-2840 GCA_031360005.1 Rhizobacter sp. | reverse complement strand
CTCCGCGCTCTACGGACACTTCACCGGTGCAAAAAGGCTGGGCGGCAAGCTCGAAGGCAACATCACGATCCTGTGGTTCGACCATGGCTGGTTCTGGTTCATCCCGCTGGCCGACGGCAGCACCAGCATCGGCGCGGTGTGTTGGCCGTACTACCTGAAGTCGCGCAACAAGCCGCTGCCGGAGTTCTTCCGCGACACGATCGCGTTGTGCCCCGAGCTGGCCCGGCGCCTCGATGCTGCGCAGCTCGTCGGCAATGAAGTGCATGCAACCGGCAACTACTCGTACAGCAGCTCGCGCAGCAGCGGCGAGCGCTTCCTGATGCTGGGCGATGCCTACGCGTTCATCGACCCGGTGTTCTCGTCGGGCGTGTACCTCGCGATGCAAAACGGCTTCGACGGGGCGGACGTGGTGCAGGCCACGCTCGATGCGCCGCACCAGGCCGCGGCGGCGCGGGCGCATTTCGACAAGCGCGTGCAGCACGGCCCGCGCGAGTTCTCGTGGTTCATCTTCCGGGTCACGAACCCGACGATGCGCGAGTTCTTCATGGCGCCGCAGAACCCGCTGCGCGTCAAGGAAGCGTTGCTGTCGCTGCTCGCAGGCGACATCTACGGCAAGACGCCGATCTGGGGTACGGTGCGCATCCTGAAGGCCTTGTACTACCTGGTCTCGATCGGCAACGTCGGCCGCACCGTGCGCGCCTGGAAGCGCCGTCGCATCAACATTCGCGATGCCGAGGTCTCGGCCCCGTGACCGTCGCCTCGTCGCCCAGCACGCTCGCCGCCTCCGGTGCGCTCGTCTTTCGCCGGCTTCGGCCGGCCGCGGGCGCCGCATCCGCCCCGTCGCTCGGTGGTCGATGGTTCGGGCAGTCCGCGGCGGCGCTGTGCGCCCCGTTGCTGGCGCCTGCCGGTACCGTTCTCGACGCATGGGCCGGCGGCGCGCGCGCGCAACAGCGCCAGCATGGTTGCGTGCGCTACACGACCGACGGCCATTGGCTGCACGGCTGCGCCGAGATCGACGACCGGGCGCAGGGCCTTCAGGCGGCCGCGCAGCGCGCGTACGCAGAGTTGTTCGAGGTGCTTGCTTCGAACCACTGCCCGCACCTGCTGCGGCTGTGGAATTACCTCGCCGACATCAATCGCGAGACCGATGGTGTCGAGCGCTATCGGCAGTTCAACGCAGGCCGGCAGCAGGCGTTTGTCGACGCAGGGCGCAGCGCATTCGAGGGTTCGCCGGCGGCCTGCGCGCTCGGCACGCAAGCCGGGCCGCTGCGGGTCTACTTCCTGGCCGGCCGACACCCGCCGGTGGCGATCGAGAACCCGCGTCAGGTGAGTGCCTACCGCTATCCGGATACCTACGGCCCGCGTGCACCGACCTTCTCGCGCGCCGCGCTTGCGGATGTGGGCGGTGGCCGCCATGCGCTGTTCATCTCTGGCACTGCCAGCATCGTCGGCCACGTCTCGGTGCACGTCGGCGACGTGCGCCGGCAGACCGAAGAGAGCCTGGCCAACATCGCCGCAGTGCGCGACATCGCAGCTGCCCGAGCGGCCGTCCCGTTCCCGGCCGGTGCGTTGGTTTACACCGTGTACCTGCGTCGCCCGGCCGATCTGGCAGTGGTTCGTGAGGTGTTCGAACAGGCTGTCGGCCCGGGCAGTACGGCCGCGCGCGACGCCATCTACCTGCAGGCTGACATCTGCCGCGCGGACCTGCTGGTCGAGATCGAGGCGCATGGATTCGCGCGCACCGGGAGCGCCGCTTGAGCTGTCGATTCGGACGCGCGGCGGCGTCGTTGCTCGTGAGCTGCGCCTGCGGTGCGGCGTTTGCGGCGGTGCCGGTCGAACCCGGGCCCGATGTCGATGCCGGCTTGAACCCCGGTGTCCAGCGCCCGCTCTGGGAATTGGGCCTCGGCGTCGCCGGCCTGCGCCTGCCCGACTACCGGGGCTCCGACCAGAGCCGCGGCTACCTGCTTCCATTGCCCTATATCGTCTACCGCGGCACCTGGCTCAAGGCCGATCGCGATGGCGCGCGTGCGCTGCTGTTCGATTCGCAGCGCGTCAAGGTCGACGTCAGCGTCGCCGCTTCGACGCCCACTCGCAGCAACGACAACGCCGCGCGCCAGGGCATGCCCAACCTGCCGGGCACCGGTGAAATCGGCCCCAACCTCAACATCACGCTGGCGGCCTCGAGCCAGAACCGCTGGCGGCTCGATGCGCGCCTGCCGCTGCGCGCAGCGGTCTCGCTGCAACGCTCGCCGAAGTTCGTCGGGACCACTTTCTCGCCGCACCTGAATCTCGACATCGGCGGCGTCGGCGGTGGCTGGAATCTCGGCATGCTCACCGGCCCGGTGTTTGCCGATCGCAAGTACCACGATCACTTCTACGGCGTCGATGCGGCGTACGCCACGCCCGGCCGCGCGGCCTATCAGGCGCGCGGCGGCTACGCCGGCTGGCAGGCGCTCGCGGCCACGTCGCGCCGCTTCGGCCGGACCTGGGTCGGCGGGTTCGTGCGCTACGACAATTTGCGCGGCGCGAGCTTCGAAGACAGCCCGCTGCTGCGCAGCACCACAGCGCTGACCTTCGGCTTCGGGGTGGCCTGGATTCTTGCGACATCGTCCGAGCTCGTCGCGAGCGGCGATTGAGGTGCTCTTGAGGGTTCTGCGGCGTCTGTTCCAGAGCGTGCTGTTCCATGTGCTGCTGCTGCACCTGGCAGCGATGTCGCTGACGTGGAACCTGATCTGCGTCGTGCTGTATCCCTTCCTGTCGCGCGCGCAGGGTGTCGTGGTCGGGCGCGCCGCGATCTCGTCGGTGTATCGCGGCTTCTGGGCCTGTGCGCAGTGGCTCGG
>JANMAW010000433.1:0-2441 GCA_031360005.1 Rhizobacter sp. | reverse complement strand
GGCTGCCGGCACCCCGCGCGGTCAGAAGCTCGTCGTTCAAATGGTCGAAACCTTCCGCGAGCACATGCAGCCGGCGTTCGTAGATCGCCTCGATGCCTGGACGCTGCAAGAGCAGGCCGGCATGGCGCTGCCGCCGATCATGATCTACGGCGACGACGTGACCCACATCCTGACCGAAGAAGGCATCGCCAACCTGCTGCTGTGCCGCAGCGACGAAGAGCGCGAGCAGGCAGTGCGCGGTGTCGCCGGCTACACCGAGGTCGGCCTCGGGCGCGATCGGCGCCGGGTCGAGAACCTGCGCGACCGCGGCGTCATCCGGCGCCCGGAAGACCTGGGAATCGACACCCGTCAGGCGACGCGCAATCTGCTCGCGGCGCGCTCGATGCGCGATCTCGTCACGGCGTCCGGCGGGCTGTATCGGCCGCCGGGCCGGTTCAGAAACTGGTGAGGCGAACGGCATGTCCATCGCAGTCGGTCTGGAGACCTTGCGTTTCGATTTCCCCGGCACGCGGGCGCTCGACGCATTTGCGCCGGTGCTGGTCGGTGTGGTCGGCTCGGGCAACCTCGAGGTGATGCTGGAGCCGGCCGCCACCGCGACCTGCGCGTTCGAAGTGAGGACCTCGGCGCGCGGCTTCGGCACGATCTGGTAGGCGGTGCTGCGCGACTTCCACGAGCGCCACGGATTGGCCGGCGTTCGCGTCTCGATCAACGACATGGGCGCGACGCCGGCCGTCGTGAGCCTGCGCTTGAGCCAGGCTTCGGCGGAGTTGGCATGAACGCCGCCGGGTCGTTCCCGAGGCGTTCGCTCCCGCCCGGAGGTCCGGCGCGAAGCGCCACAGGGGGCCTGGATGAGCAGCATCAGTTACGGTGAATGCTCGGCGCGCGAGCGCGTGGCACGCCTGTTCGACGCCGGCAGCTTCGAGGAATGGCTGCCGCCGTCGCAGCGCCTGACGACCCCCCATCTCGAGCAACTCGGCGTGCCGTCGGCCTTCGACGATGGCGTGGCGATCGGCCGCGCCACCTTGGACGCACACCCGGTGTTCGTCGCCGCACAGGAGGGTGAGTTCATGGGCGGCGGTGTCGGCGAGGTGCACGGCGCCAAGCTCTGCGGCCTGCTGCAGCGTGCGCTGCGCGACCGGCCGGTGGCCGTGCTGTTGCTGGCAGAGTCGGGCGGGGTGCGCCTGCACGAGGCCAACGCCGGCCTGATCGCGGTATCGGAAGTGATGCGCGCGCTGCTCGACGTGCGCGCCGCGGGCATTCCGGTGATCGCGCTGATCGGCGGCGCCAACGGCTGCTTCAGCGGCATGGGCATCGTCGCGCGCTGCGCCGATCACGTCGTGATGAGCGACATCGGGCGCCTCGCGATGAGCGGCCCCGAAGTCATCGAGGCCTCGCACGGGGTCGAGGAGTTCGACTCGCGCGACCGCGCGCTGATCTGGCGAACGACTGGTGGCAAGCACCGCTTCCTGAGCGGCGATTGCGACCAGCTCGTCGATGACGATGTGCAGGCGTTTCGCGCCGCCGCGATCGACGCGCTCGCATCGGGCCGGCCGCTGACGCCGGGTGTGCTCGAAGCCGAACACGCGCTGCTGGCGCGGCGCCTTGTGGTCGCGAGCGACGACGGCGATGCGGTCGATCTGTGGCGCAACTTGGGGGTCGCCACGCCCGAGCAGGTGCCCGACCTGAACGCCGCCCAGGTGCGCGAGCTGCGCCCGGCGCAGGAGGCTGCGAGATGATCTGGACCGATGTGGTCGCGCAGCTGTTCGGCGCCGCGCACAGCGTGGCCGCCGACGCCGACTTCCTGAGCGGCACAGCGAGTTTCGAGGCGCAGACGATCGCGGTGCTGGGCACCACGAACCACGCCCCGATCGGCGTCGCCCTCGCGCTGAAACAGGCCCGCGTCGTGCTCGACACGATCGCCGCGCATCCGGGTCGGCCGATCCTGCTGCTGATCGACACCCAGGGCCAGCAGCTGCGGCGCCGCGACGAGCTGCTCGGAATCAACCGAGCGATGGCGCACCTGGGCTGCTGCATCGACCAGGTGCGCCGCCTGGGCCACCGCGTCATCGGGCTGGTCTACGACCAGGCGCTTTCGGGCGGCTTCATCACCTCGGGCCTGATCGCCGACGCGTGCTACGCGCTGCCCGAGGCCGAGATCCGGGTGATGCGAATCCCGGCGATGGCGCGGGTCACCAAGTTGTCGGAGGCGTTCCTGACCGAGCTGTCGCAAACCAGCCCGGTGTTCGCGCCGGGAGTGCAGAACTACGTCGCGATGGGCGGTGTGCGCAGCGTGTGGTCGGGCGACCTGAAGGCCTGCCTGCGCGATGCGCTGGCCAACTCGCCGACGACCGACGAGCGAGCCGCCGACGGCCGTGCGCGTGGCGGCCGCCGGCTCGCGGCAACGGTGGCCGAGCAGGTGCTTGGCGCCTGATCGGCAACCC
>JANMAW010000386.1:0-3413 GCA_031360005.1 Rhizobacter sp. | reverse complement strand
CATGCGAACCTTCACGCCGGGCGCCATGCTGGCCTGGCTGCGGTAGATGCCCGGCACACCGCATTCGGCGAGCCAGCCGCCCCAGGTGCTGTTGGCCAGGATCATCGCCTCGGCGACGATCAGGTCGAGCGGCGAGCCGCGGCGGCGCGTGCTGATCACCACGCGCTCGGTGCCGTCGGGCTCGCGGCCATCGTCGCCGTCGCTTCGTTCGAGGCGGAAGTTGTAGTCCGGGCGGTTGAAATTCTCGGGCTTGCCGCGCACCACCTCGCGCTGCGCCTTCAAGTGGCGCGCGAGGCGAAAGGCAAATGCCAGCTCCGGCGCGAATTCGTAAGGGGCCGGCGCCTCGCCGGTCAGCGCGGCTTCGGTGATCACGCTGTCGAGCTGGTCGTGGCGCAGGTTCGCTGCGATCGGCACGCGTTCGAGCCTCGTTTCAGTGGCAGTGATCGCGAGCGTCGCCTCGTCGATCGTCAGGTACAACGACACCGCCGGGCAATCGCTCCCCGCCGTCAGCGTGTAGGCCTGCACCACCTCAATGGGCAGCATCGTCAGCTTGTGACCCGGCATGTAGACGGTGGACAAGCGCTCTCGCGCGACCTTGTCGATCGGCGTGTCGGGCGCGAACGCGAGACCCGGCGCCGCGATGTGCACGCCGAACGTGACCATGCCGCTGCCCAGGCCCTGCACCGACAGCGCATCGTCGATCTCGGTCGTCGCCGAGTCGTCGATCGAGAACGCGCGCAGCTTCGCCACCGGCAAGGTTTCCCTGATCGCCGGGGCTTGCTGCGCCGGGAAGCCGGTGCCCTTCGGAAAGTTCTCAAACAGGAAACGCCGCCAGTGAAACTGGTACGGCGAGTCGATCGCGCCCGCGGCCTTCAGCAGATCGAGCGGCGCCTTCTGCGAGCGGCGCGCCGCCTCGACGACGGCCTTGTACTCCGGCGCGTTCTTGTCGGGCTTGAACAGCAGTTTGTAGAGCTGCTCGCGAACCGCGCCTGGCGCCTGGCCCTGCACCAGTTCGTCGGCCCACGTGTCGATCTGCGCTGCGACCTGCTTCTTGCGCTCGATGCCGAGCAGCGCGGCCTTGACGATTTCTTCGGGCGCCTTCTTGAAGTTCCCCTTGCCGAGCCGCCGGAAATAGTGCGGTGCTTCGAACAGGCGGAACAGAGCGGCGGCCTGCTTCTCGTGGCCGGCACTCGCCTCGAAGTACTCGCGTGCCAGGTCGGCGAAGCCGAACTCGGTCTCCGGGGCAAACTCCCACGCCAGGTCGAGGTCGATTTCCTGCGCAAGCGTTTGTGCGGCTTTGATCAGCTCGGCGGGCTGCGGCTTGTCGAACTTGAGCAGCACATTGGCTGTCTTGACCTTCACGCGCTTGCCCGAGTCGAGCTCGATCTGCACCGAACTGTCGGCTTCGGTCATCACGCGGCCGGCGAGGAATTTACCGGCGTCTTCGAAGAGGGCATACATGGGCAGCGATTGTCGCTGGAAGTTCGCGATCCACGGCGGTGTCGGCCCCGCCGGCCGAACGAATCGATGCAAGCAGTCAGTAGCTCCGCCCGCGCCGATACTGCCCGTGCGCACGGGGCGCCAGCGCCGCGCTGCGCGCGAGCGCCGCCAGCGACGCGCCGGCATGCGCGTGGCAGATCGCCAACCCCAGCGCATCTGCCGCGTCCTTGCCGGGCAAACCAGGCAGCGCCAGCAGGCGCATGACCATCTGCTGCACCTGCTCCTTGCGCGCCTGGCCGTGCCCGACGATCGCCTTCTTCATCTGCAGCGCGGTGTACTCGGCCACACTCAGGTCGGCGGACACGAGCGCCGTCAACGCCGCGCCGCGCGCCTGCCCGAGCAACAGCGTCGATTGCGGGTTGACGTTGACGAACACGATCTCGACCGACGCGCAGTTCGGCTCGTAGCGCGCCGCCACCTCGCGCACGCCGTCGAAGATGATCTTCAGCCGCAGCGGCAGCGAAGCCGACCCGACCGACTCGGTCTTGATCGTGCCGCTCGCCACGTACCGAAGCCTCGCGCCGATCGATTCGATCACGCCGAACCCGGTGGTCCGCAGGCCAGGGTCGATGCCCAGAATTCGCATGGGTGTCGTCGCCGCGTCAGACGCGCAACTCGGCCTTCGGTGGTGAGCCGTACCAGTGGCTTTGCGCCCCGGTGATCAGGCGCGCGAGCCCGGCGAGGAAGAGGCCGGCGACCGTGGGCGGCTTCATGGTTCAGTGCCGAAAATGCCGCACCCCGGTCAGCACCATCGCGATGCCGCGCTCGTTCGCCGCGTTGATGACTTCGTCGTCGCGCACCGAGCCGCCGGGCTGGATCACGCAGGCGGCACCGGCATCGATGACGACGTCGAGCCCGTCGCGGAACGGGAAGAACGCATCGCTCGCGACCACCGAGCCGCGCAGCGTCAAACCCGCGTTGCCGGCCTTGATGCCGGCGATTCGCGCCGAGTCGATACGGCTCATCTGGCCCGCGCCCACGCCCAGCGTCATGCCGCCGCCGCAGAACACGATCGCGTTGCTCTTCACGTACTTGGCGACCTTCCACGCGAACAGCAGGTCGTCGATTTGAGCAGGCGTCGGCTGCTTCGCGGTGACACATCCGAGTTCGGCGCGTGTCAACTCGCGGTTGTCGGCGGTCTGGATCAGCAGCCCCGAGCCGACGCGCTTCGCGTCCTGCGCATTGCGGCCCTGCTCCCATGGCGTCGCGCCGCCCGGGGGCAACGCGATCTGCAGCACGCGCGTGTTCGGCTTGGCCTTCAGGATCGCCAACGCTTCGGCCGTGAGGCCGGGAGCGATCAGCACCTCGACGAACTGCCTCGCGACGAGCGCGGCGCCGGCGCCGTCGAGTTCGCGATTGAACGCGATGATGCCGCCGAACGCCGAGCTCGGGTCGGTCTTGAAGGCCTTCGCGTAGGCCTCGGCCGGGTTCGCACCGAGCGCGACGCCGCACGGGTTGGCGTGCTTGACGATCACGCAGGCGGCCGGGGCGTCCGCGCCTGCCTCATCGGTGCCGAAGCTCTTCACGCACTCCCACGCCGCGTCGGCATCGGCGATGTTGTTGTACGACAGCTCCTTGCCCTGCAGCTGCGTTGCGGTGACGAGCGAGCCGGGCGCCGGGTTCAGGTCGCGGTAGAACGCGGCGCTCTGGTGGGGGTTCTCGCCGTAGCGCAGGTCCTGCAGCTTGACGAAGCGCGGGTTCGATTGCGCGGGAAACTCCGCTCGCGTGCCGTCGGGCAGCAGCGCCGAAAGGTAGTCGCTGATCGCGGCGTCGTAGTTCGAGATGCGGTTGAACGCGGCGACCGCAAGTGCGAACCGGGTGGCGTGGCTCACCGCGCCGTCGGCCTTCAGCTCGGCCAGCACGTGCGCGTACTGCGACGCGTCGGTCAGCACCGCGACGTCCTTCCAGTTCTT
>JANMAW010000377.1:0-2280 GCA_031360005.1 Rhizobacter sp. | reverse complement strand
GGCATCGCGCCCGGCGCGCAAGTCCTGCAATGCCGCCAGCGCGAAGTGCGCGAACCACAGCGCCGAGAACGCGAACACCAGCGTGTAGATCCATACCGCCACCGGCACCAGCACCGGCGCGAACACGATCGCCAGCGCCCCCGAGGCCCACAGCAGCGACGGCGCCGCGCCGAGATAGCCGGTGACGACACCCATGCCGAACAGATTGCCGCGATGGCGCCGCACCAGCTCGCGACGCTCGTCGCGGCTGGCGTGCTCGGCGAGCACGTCGTAGGTCATCACGCGGTAGGTCAGCCAGCCCCCGATCAGCGGCGGCAGGATCAACACCAGCGGCGGCACCAGCCACAGCGGGATCGACACCAGCAGCGCGAGCAGTGCCGCGACCGTGGCCCACAGCGCACCGAACAGGCTGCCGAAAAACGAACCGCCCTGCTTGCGCTCGAGCAACGGAAAGCGGCGCGTGGCGACAAGCTTCAGCATCGAAGGCGTCATCAAGGTTGCGACCAGCAGCAGCGACAGCACCACGATCACCGGCGTGCTCAGAAACACGACGACGAGCGGCGCCAGCACCGTCTTCAGGTTGGCTAGGCCAATGCCCTCCAGCCAACCGATCAACGTTGCCAGCATCGCCCATGATTCGAACGTGGCGCGCACCGCGTCGAGCGCGGCCTCCCAGAAGAAATAGCCGACGCCGAGCGCGAGCCCGGCCATCAGTACCAGCGGGAGCAGCGACAGCAGGATGACCCGCGGGTGCAGGCAGTAGGCGGCGGCGCGCCAGAAGGAATCGAACAGCAGTTTCACGACGCTGTGGCGGTCTTCAACGCAGGTTGCCGGTGTGCCCGAGCGAGTAGCGTCCCGGCTGCGGCCACACCGTCAGGCCATGCGGTTCGGCACCGACCTTGATCTGCTCGACGGCCCCGGTGGTGGTATCGAAGCGATAGATCACGTCGTCGTAACGGGCGGCCAGCCACAACCACCTGCCATCGGCGCTGATGTTGCCCATGTCGGGGCTGCCGCCGCCCGGCACGCCCCAGCGAGTCACGACCTTCTCGGTCGCAAAGTCGATCACCGACACGCCACCGTTGCCCAGCTTCGGCCCGTGGATCTTGTGCGAGCCACGGTTCGCAACATACAGGCTCTTGCCGTCGCGGCTCGGGTACAGACCGTGCGCGCCGATGCCGGTGGCGATGAAGCCGACCTTCTTGAACGACGCGACGTCGACGATGTGCACTCCGTCCGCATGCATGTCGGCCACATAGAAGCGCTTGCCGTCGGGCGAGCTACGGATGTCCTGCGGCATGCCACGCTTGACGGTGCAGATTTCGGTCTCGCCGGGCTCCCAGACCTTGCCCTCGACGGCGCGCGGCGCCGCCACTTCCTTGAAGCGGGTGGGCGGCATCTGCAATTGCAGGTAGCCGACGACCTTGCGGTTCACGAGGTCGATCTTGACCAGGCTGCCGGAAAACTCGCAGGTGAAGATCGCGAACCGGCCGTCGAGCGAAAAGTCGGCATGGTTGATTCCAGGGCACCCGGGCGTGTCGATCGAGTACTGCATCGCCATCGTCTGCGGGTCGCGAAAATCGAGTCGCTTGCGCGCTTCGGCGACCACGATGGCCGATTTGCCGTCGGGCGAGAAATACATGTTGTACGGGTAGTCCACGTCGATCGGCTTGCCCGGCTTGCCGGTGCGCGGATCGAGTGGCGTCAGGCTGCCGTCGGTGCGGCCCTCGGCATTGTTGGTGACCCACAGCGTGCGCAAGTCCCAGCCCGGCACGATGTGCTGCGGGCCGATGCCGACCTTGAAGCGATCGACCACCTTCATCGTCTCCGGATCGACCACGTACACATTGTTCGAGCGCAGGTTCGGCACGTAGATTCGCACGAGGTCGTCACGCAGCGCAGCGCTGATCTTGCCGGCAGCGGTCTCGCTGTACAGGTTGCGCGAGTCGATCACCGGTGGCATGCCGGCGACGGTCGCCACGGCCACGGGTGCACTGGCTGACGCACTCGCCGATGCACTGGCCGGGGCACTCGCAGGCGCGTTGGTCGCGCCACTTGCCGCACCCTCCCCGTGCACCCGGTCGACGGCAACCAGGCCGACGAGCGCAGCGGCGCCCAAGCCGAGGCTCAGCACCATCCTCATTGCCCGATTCATCTGCATCGCTTGCTCACCTCATTTGATTTTCGTCGTCGTCAGCGATCAGCGCGGACGCGCCAGCACGCGAATCCGTGCCACCGATGTTTCGATGATGGCGTCGACGCCCGCCTGCCCCAGTTCTG
>JANMAW010000365.1:0-1553 GCA_031360005.1 Rhizobacter sp. | reverse complement strand
AAGATGCGGTTGAAAGCGTCGGGATCGACGATGCGCACCGTGAGCAGCGCGGCATGCACGCCGAGCGAGACGATCAGCGCGATCTGCAGGGTCGAGAGCTTGCGCAGCATCGGGGTCGTCGGCTTCTCGCGGCGGCGGGTCTGTCAGGCCGCAGGCGCCGCGTCGGCCGTTTGCGGCGCTTCGGCATCGTCGCCCTGAACGTCGATCGCGAGCGTGAGCGGGCCGGCACCCTCGGCGGGGTCGTCGCCCTCGGGTTCGGCCGTGGCCGCATCGGCAGGCGCATCGTCGAGCCGCGCGATCACGCTGGCGTGCACGTCGAGCGTCAGCAGGTCGGCGCCGCCGATCCGCACGCGCACATGCGCGCCACGCGGCAGGTTCTCGGCGCCGACGGCGCGGAACACCAGCGGCAGGTCGTCGGCGCGTACCAGACCGTCTTTCATCGCAACCGCGTCGAGCTCGGTGATGCTGTTCTGCGCCAGCGAGCGCAGCGTCCAGTAGCGCTCGATCGCCTGCTGGAAGCCGTTGTACTCGGCGTAGGCCGAGTCGAAGGCCGAGATGATCGCGAACAGCTGCACGTCCTTCGGCTTGAACGGCGCGGCCAGCGCCGCGGTGCGGCCGTGGCGCGCACACGCGATGATCTGCCACTGGTTCACGAGGTCGACATACCGCCGCAGCGGCGAAGTCGCCCAGGTGTATTGCGCGACACCCATGCCGGCGTGCGGCGCGGGCTTCGTGCCCATGCGCACCTTCACGCCCGGCGCCATGCTGGCCTGGCTGCGGTAGATCCCCGGCACGCCGCATTCGGCCAGCCAGCCGCCCCAGGTGCTGTTCGCCAGGATCATCGCCTCGGCGACGATCAGGTCGAGCGGCGAGCCGCGCTGGTGCGTCGTGATGAGCACGCGTTCGGTACCTTGCGGCTCGGCGCCGTCGTTGCCGTCATCGCGTTCGAGGCGGAAGTTGTAGTCGGGCCGGTTGAAGTTTTCCGGCTTGCCGCGCACGACTTCGCGCTGCGCCTTCAGGTGCCGCGCGAGGCGGAACGAGAACGCGAGCTCGGGCGCGAATTCGTAGTCGGCCGGCGCGTTGCCGAGCAGCGTCGCTTCGGTGATCACCGCATCGAGCTGGTCGTGGCGCAGGTTGGCGGCGATCGGCACGCGCTCCAGTTTCGTCTCGCTGGCGGTGATCGCGAGCGTCGCCTCGTCCATCGTGATGTAGAGCGAGACGGCCGGGCATTCGCGGCCGGCGATCAGCGTGTAGGCCTGCACCACTTCGTCAGGCAGCATCGTCAGCTTGTGGCCGGGCATGTAGACGGTCGACAAGCGTGCACGTGCGACCCCATCGACCGGCGTGTCGGGCGCGAACGCGAGGCCGGGTGCGGCGATGTGCACGCCGAACACCACCGTGCCGCTGCCGAGGCCCTGCACCGACAGCGCATCGTCGATCTCGGTCGTCTGCGAGTCGTCGATCGAGAACGCGCGCACCGATGCGAGCGGCAGCGTCTCCTTGATCGCAGGCGCCTGCAACGCCGGAAAACCCGTGCCCTTCGGGAAGTTCTC
>JANMAW010000339.1:0-2735 GCA_031360005.1 Rhizobacter sp. | reverse complement strand
TCGTGCTGCTGCACGTGGTCGAGGAAGCGCTGCAGCGCCCTGAAGCGCCCGGGGCGGCCGAGGATGCGGCAGTGCATGCCGATGCTCAGCATCTTCGGCCGATCCTGCCCGGCCGGGTCGCCCTCGGCGTAGAGCACGTCGAACGCGTCCTTCAGGTAGCTGTAGAAATGGTCGCCGGTGTTGAAGCCCTGCATCGATGCGAAGCGCATGTCGTTGGTGTCGAGCGTGTACGGGACGATCAGGCGCTGCATCTGGCTGCCGTCGCTCTTGTCGACCGGCATCCAGAACGGCAGGTCGTCGCCGTAGTAATCGCTGTCGTACTCGTAGCCGCCGTGGTCGGCGACGAGGCGCTTGGTGTTCGGGCTGTCGCGGCCGGTGTACCAGCCGAGCGGCCATTGGCCGCCGGTCATCTCGCGAATGATCCGGGTGCCGATCTCGATGTGGCGGCGTTCCTCGGCTTCGGCCATGTGCTGGTGGTGGATCCAGCGCCAGCCGTGGCAGGCGATTTCATCGCCGCGCTCGACGAAGGCCTGCGTCAGCTCCGGGTTGCGTTGCAGCGCCATCGACACGCCGAACACCGTGAGCGGCAACGCGCGCGTTTCGAACTCGCGCAGGATGCGCCAGGCGCCGGCGCGCGAGCCGTACTCGTACATCGACTCCATCGACAGGTGGCGCGCCTCGAAGGCCTGCGCGCCGATGATTTCGGACAGGAATGTCTCCGACGCCGCGTCGCCGTGCAACACACAGTTCTCGCCGCCCTCCTCGTAGTTCAGCACGAACTGCAACGCCACCCTGGCCTGGTCCGGCCACCGCGCCTGCGGAACGTCGCGGCCGTAGCCGATCATGTCGCGCGGGTAGTCTTCGTTCTTCATCGCGTGGTCTTCCGGCGGATGGGATTCAGCGCAGCCCGTTCGGCAACAGCGCCGATCCGAGATCGGGCGCGCGCGGATCGAGCTGCAGGTTGCGCTCGACGTTGTGCAGGTGCGCTTCCATCAATCGGGCGCAGGCGCGCACGTCGCGCTTCTCGAGCGCGTCGACGATCGCGACGTGCTCGTCGAACGAATGCTCGGCCGAATGGGCCGACTGGTACATCAGCGCGATCAGCGAACAGCGCGACACCAGATCGCTCAGCATGCCGGCGAGCACCTCGTTGCCCAGCATGCGCGCCAGGACGACGTGAAAGTCGGCGAGCAGCCGGGTGCGGCCCGAGACATCGGTGCGCTGCAGCGCGTCGGCCTCGGCGCGCAAGTGCTCGCGCAGCACGGCGATCTGGGCCGCGGTCAGCTCGGTGGCGGCGCGCTTGATCATCGCGGTCTCGAGCATGTTGCGGGCCTCGAACACCTGGCGCGCTTCAAGGACGCCCGGCTCGGCCACGCGCGCCCCGCGCGCCGGCTCGAGGGTGATCAGACGATCGCGGCTCAGTTGCATCAGCGCCTGGCGCACCAGCGTGCGCGAGACCTTGAACACGTCGGCGATCTTCTGCTCGGCCAGCTTCGTGCCCGGCATCAGCCGGCGCTCGACGATCGCGGTGGTGATCGAGTCGGCGATGCGCTGGGTCAGGCTGGCGCCCGCAGCCGGGTCGGCTGCGACCGCGGCACGCAGGCTGCCGGCTTTGCTCGCGCGAACGACCTGGAGTTTTGCGGGGGTACGCGTCATGGAGATGATGTGGCGAAGCAAATGGGCTTGCGTTCCACGTCAAAGTGTATACACTTTTGTTCGAACTTCAAGCCAATTTCCGAACCCACACGCTGCCTGAGGACACCATGGGAAAACTCACCACGCACGTGCTCGACACCGCCAACGGCTGCCCCGCCGCGGGCATGGCTGTCACGCTCTTTCGCTTCGACGACGGCGCGCCGACCTTGCTCAAGCGGATCGCGCTGAACCACGACGGCCGCGCCGACGCCCCGCTGCTGGAGGGCGCTCAGTTCCTGCCCGGGCGCTACCGGCTGGTGTTCGGCGTGGCGGCTTACTTTCGCGCTCTCGGCGCCGCGCTCGCCGAGCCACCGTTTCTCGACGAAGTGCCGCTCGATTTCGGCCTCGCGTCAGTCGATCAGCACTACCACGTGCCGCTGCTCACCACCCCGTACGCTTACTCTACTTACCGGGGCAGCTGATTCCAGGCGAATGCACCGAGGGTAAACACGTGACTGGCTAGTCGGTTAACTGCATACACTTTTGCTGCGTCGCCGCGGAGCCCGGGCACCCACCCGGTCGTGACGTTCAGACCTTACAGAGCCCGCCGTGGTAAGGGATTGCACAGGCCCGATTTCGGCTTGAGTGCCGGGCGAGCTTGCGACAGTCTGGAGCGTGACACCGCATGGAAGCGTATTTTCTCGACTGGGTGAATCTGCTGCTGCGCTGGGCGCACGTGATCACCGGCATCGCCTGGATCGGCTCCTCGTTCTATTTCGTCTCGCTCGACAACAGCCTGACCCCGCCGAAAGACCCGAAGGACGCCGACAAGGGCGTCGGCGGCGAGCAGTGGGGCGTGCACGGCGGCGGCTTCTACCACCACCAGAAGTATCCGGTGTCGCCGCCGCGGCTGCCGGATCAGCTGCACTGGTCGATGTGGGAAAGCTACTCGACCTGGCTGACCGGATTTGCGCTGTTCACGGTGCTCTACCTCTACAACGCCGGCACCTTCCTGATCGACAGGACGCTGTTCGACTGGACGCCGCCGGCCGCGATCGGCACCGCGCTCGGCTTCCTCGTCGCGTTCTGGGTCGGCTACG
>JANMAW010000313.1:0-4500 GCA_031360005.1 Rhizobacter sp. | reverse complement strand
GGGCAAGACCTTCGTGCTCACCGGCACGCTTCCGACCTTGTCGCGCGAGAGCGCCAAGGAGCGCATCGAAGCGGCCGGCGGCAAGGTCAGTGGCTCGGTCTCGAAAAGGACCCACTACGTCGTTGCCGGTGCCGAGGCCGGCACGAAGCTCGACAAGGCGCGCGAGCTGGGCGTCGAGACACTGGACGAGGCGGGTCTGCTGGCGATGCTGCCGATCGCATGATGCGCGCCGCCGTGCCGCTTGACCCGACCGAGCGTCGGCCGGTCGCCGACCGCGTGTGCGTCGCGAGCAATGTCGGCGCCCGGGCGCGTCAACCGAAACGCAACGCCATCACCCCGGCGATGATCACACCGGTGCCGATCGCCCGCTGCATCCCGAAGCGTTCCTTCAGCAGCAGGCGGCCGAGCAGCGCCGCGAACAGCACCGAGGTTTCGCGCAAGGCTGCCACCGATGCAACCGGCGCGCGCGTCATCGCCCACAGCGCGATCGCGTACGAGCCGATCGAGGCGCCGCCGCCGAGCACCGCGACCGGCCAGCGCGCGCGGGCGTGGGCGACGATTGCGGCGCGCTGCGCGGCACTGCGGCGCGCCCACACCAGCCAGGGATAGGCGATCCCGTCGAGCACGAACAGCATCAGCACATAGCGAAGCGCGCCGGCACCGTCGCCAATAACGCTGGCACGCACGCCGCGCCCGTCGACGATGGTGTACATCGCGATGATCGCGGCGTTGGCGAACGCGAAGGCCAGCGCCTTGCGGTGGTGCAGCGCCTCGCCCGGGTGCGCGAGGCCGACGAGCCCGACGCCGGCTGCAATACCGACGATGCCCAGCCACGCGGCCGGCGACGGTGACTCGCCGATCAGCGAAGCGCTGGCGAGCGCCACCAGCAGCGGCGCGAAGCCGCGCATGATCGGGTAGGTCAGGCCCAATTCCCCATGCTGGTACGCGCCGGCCAGCGCGATGTAGTAGCCGACGTGGATCACCAGCGACATCGCGATGTACGGCCACGCGCCCCGGGGCGGCGCGCCGGCCCACAGCATGAACGGCAAGGCGACCAGCGCGGCGAGAAAATGCAGCAGCGCGGTGTCGACCGCCTTGTCCTGGCCCGACTTGATCAGCGCGTTCCAGCACGCATGCAGCAGCGCGCCGAACAACACGGCCAGCACGACCGGCCAGCTCAGCGCCATGTGGAAGGCCGGTTCGGGTTCGGCAGCGCGCAGCGCTGCGCGCATGGTTCGACCGGCAGGCCGCTGCGCCGGCCGGTGCCGATGCTGCCGAAGCGCGGTTCGATGTCGGGCAGGTTCGACATGGCTGCGCGATCCCGGGCCGGGATCAGATGACCGGGTCTTCCGGCGGCGACAGCGCCATCAGCTGCGAGTTGCGGATGCGGGTCTTGCGCAAGGCGCCCGCCGATTCGAGGATCGGGTATGCGATCGAGCAGATGAGCGAGTTGATGCGCTTCAGCTCGCTGATCAGGTCCAGGTGCAGCGAACTGGTTTCGATGCTTTGCGCGGTGTTGTCGCGCAGCCGCGCGATGTGGGTCGCGGCGTAGTCATGCTCGAGATCGCGAAAGCTCGCCTTCTCTTCGAGCAGCTTGGTCGCGTCGCGCACATGGCCGTCGAGGAACACGCTCATGCCGAGCCGCAGGTTCGACAAAAGCCGCTCGTGCAGATGGCAAATCTCGGCCATCCCGGCGTCGGAGAAGCTGCGGCTCTTGCGGATCTTCTTGTCCTCGATGTCCTGCAGCACGCGTTCGATGATGTCGCCGATCTGCTCCATGTTGATCGCGAACGAGACAATGTCGGTCCAGCGCCGGCCCTCACGCTCGTTGAGCGCCTCGCGCGAGATCTGCGTGAGATAGAACTTGATCGCTGAGTACAGCTCGTCGACCGTGTCGTCCATGTTGCGAAGCTGCTCTGCCAGCGCGAGGTCGTTGTGGCGCAGCACCGGCAGGATGCCGCGCAGCATGGTTTCGACCACATCGGCCTGGTGCAGCGCCTCGCGCGCCGCGCAGGTGATGGCCAGCGACGGCGTGGCCAGCGCCGACGGGTCGAGGTGGCGCGGCCGCGCCAGGTCGGCGGCGAGCGGCGGCGCCGTCAGCGCGCGCTCCACCGTGCGTCCGACCAGCCCCGTCAGGCTGATGAAGATCAGCGCCAGCAGCAGGTTGAAGCCGAGGTGGAACAGCACGACCTGCTGGTGCACGACCGGCACGAGTTGCTGCAGCAGCACGTGGGCCTGCGGCAGCAACGCAATCGCGCCGAGCGCACCCAGGACCTTGAAGATCAGGTTGCCCAGCGGCAGGCGGCGCACCAGCGGCGATGCATTGCTGGTGGCGATCATCGCGAGCAGCCCGCTGCCCAGGTTGGCGCCCAGCACCAGCCCGAGCGCCACCGGCACCGGCAGCAGCCCCGAGCTCGCGAGCGTGGCGCTGAGCAGCACGATCGCCAGGCTCGAATACGACAAGACGGTCAGCACCGCGCCGACCACGATGTCGAGCAGCACCTCGTTCGGCAGCGCGACCAGCAGCGCACGCACCGCCGGCGATTCGGTCAGCGGCCGGGTGGCGCCGACGATCAGCTGCAGCCCGAGCGTGATCAGGCCCAGGCCGATCAGCACGCGGCCGATTCGCCCGGCCACCGTGTCCTGCCGCGAAATGAACATCAGCACGCCGACGAAGATCAGCAACGGCGAGAGCCACGACAGGTCGAACGAGAACACCACCGCCATGAGCGCCGTGCCGACGTCGGCGCCGAGCATGACCGCGAGCGCCGCAGCGGTCGTCACCAGCCCCTTGCCGACGAAGGACGCGACGATCAGGCAGGTGGCGGTGCTCGACTGCACGATGGTGGTGACGCCAAGCCCCGCCATCAGCGCACTGGCGCGGTTGCTGAAGCTCTTCGCGAGGATGCGTCGCAGGCTTTCGCCGAACACGCGCAACACGCCGGTTCGCACGATGTGCGTGCCCCAGACGAGCAGCGCAATCGCCGCGAGCAGGTTGAGCAGATGGATCAAGGCAGCTTCCTGGGTCGGCCGCAGCGGGCCCGTCCGACGCGGCGTTCGCCCGTGTCGACCATGCGGTGAGAATTATTCATTGTCGTGCTCCGGTTTGAAGCAAAGGGCCCCGATTGTGCGTTGCCTGTGGTGGCCGCGATCGATCGCGCCGGGCCTTATGCTGTTGTCTGGCGGGCGCACAAGGGGAACGACAGTGGCGACGAAGCAGGCCAGCAGGCCGAATGGCACAGAGCAGGAACATCCCGCGCTGAAGGCGGTGCGCGAGTCCGGCACCGGCAAGGTCAAGGTCGCGGTCAGCGACATCGACGGCATTCTGCGAGGCAAGTACCTGCATGTCGACAAGTTTTTCGGCGCCGCTGAGAAGCCTCCGAACGGCGGCTTCGGTTTTTGCGACGTGGTGTTCGGCTGGGACGCGAACGACCACTGCTACGACAACGCGGCGCTGACCGGCTGGCAGCACGGATTCCCCGATGCGCTGGCGCGGCTCGACCTCGACACGTATCGGAAGGTGCCGTGGGACGACGGCGTGCCGTTCTTCCTCGGCGACTTCGTCAAGCCCGACGGCACGCCGTCGCCGATCTGCCCGCGCCAGACGCTGAAGCGTGTGCTCCGGCGCGCCGCGAAGCTCGGCGTGATCCCGATGACCGGCATGGAGTTCGAGTGGTTCAACTTCGCCGAGACGCCGCAGAGCTGGGCCGCCAAGAAGGGCGTTGGCCCCGAGCCGATCACGCCCGGCATGTTCGGCTATTCGCTCTTGCGCATGAACCACAAGCGCGAGTACTTCAAGGCGCTGATGGATGAGATGCCGCTGTTCGGCGTGCCGATCGAAGGCCTGCATACCGAGACGGGGCCCGGCGTCTACGAAGTCGCGATCGCGTTCGGTGAGGCGCTCGAGCAGGCCGACCGCGCGATCCTGTTCAAGACCGGCGCGAAGGAGATCGGCGCGCGCTTCGGTGTGATGCCGAGCTTCATGGCGAAATGGAGCCAGCAGTATCCGGGCTGCTCGGGGCACATCCACCAGAGCCTGTCGGACGACGACAGTGCGGGCAAGAACAACCTGTTCTTCGACGCGAATTCACCCCGCAGGATGAGCAAGCTGTTCGAGAGCTACCTTGCCGGACAGGTGGGTTTTCTGATGGAGATGGCGCCGATGTTCTGGCCGACGATCAACAGCTACAAGCGGCTCGTCGATGGCTTCTGGGCGCCGGTCAAGCCGACCTGGGGCATGGACAACCGCACCGCGAGTTTTCGCGTCATCGCCGGCAGCCCGAAGGCAACGAGGCTGGAGACGCGCTGCCCTGGCGCCGATGTGAACCCGTACCTGGCAATGGCGGCGGTGATCGCGGCCGGGCTGCACGGCGTCGAGAAGGGACTGAAACTGACCACGCCGCCGATCACCGGCACGAACGAGGGCGCAGAAAACATCCCGCGCGCGCCGCGCACGCTGATCGAGACGACGCGAATCTTCAAGCAGTCGGATGTCGCGCG
>JANMAW010000305.1:0-1809 GCA_031360005.1 Rhizobacter sp. | reverse complement strand
GTTTCTCGGCCAGCTGATCGAGATGACGGGCATGGCGAAGGCGATGGTGGCCTTCCTCGCCAGCCTGCTCGGCCACGTGCGCGGCGGGCTTCACTACGTGCTCGTCGGCGCGATGTACCTGGTCTCGGGCATCTCCGGCTCGAAGGCGGCCGACATGGCGGCCGTGGCGCCGGTGCTGTTCCCCGAGAAGAAGCAGCGCGGCGCCACGGAAGGCGACCAGGTGGCGCTGCTCGCGGCAACCCGCGCCCAGACCGAGACCAAACCGCCCAGCAACGTGCGGATCACGATTGGCTCCGTCACCGGCGTGTCGATCGCCGCGCTCTTCACCGGCGGCCTGCTCCCGGGGCTGGTGCTGGCCGTGACGCTGATGGTGGTGGTGTGGTGGCGCTACCGCGGCGAGGACCTGAGCGGCGTCACGCGGGCGAGTGGCAAGCAGATCGGCCGCGCCTTCCTGATTGCCATTCCCGCGGTCGCGCTGCCGTTCATCATCCGCGCCGCGGTGGTCGAAGGTGTCGCCACCGCGACCGAGGTCTCGACCATCGGCATCGCCTACGGCGTGCTCGCCGGCATCTTCATCTACCGCCAGTTCGACTGGAAGCGGGTCTATCCGATGCTGGTCGACACGGCCAGCCTGTCGGGCTCGATCCTGCTGATCATCGGTGCCGCCACCGCGATGGCCTGGGGGCTGACGCAATCGGGGTTCTCGCGCTCGCTCAGCGAGGCAATGCGCGCCATGCCTGGCGGCGCGGCCAGCTTCATGGCGGTCTCGGTCGTCGCCTTCATCGTCCTCGGCAGCGTGCTCGAAGGCATCCCGGCGATCGTGCTGTTCGGGCCGCTGCTGTTCCCGATCGCCAAGGCGGTCGGCATCCACGAGGTGCACTACGCGATGGTCGTCATCCTGGCGATGGGAATCGGCCTGTTCGCGCCGCCCTTCGGCGTCGGCTACTACGCCGCCTGCGCGATCGGCCGCGTCAACCCCGACAGCGGCATCCGGCCGATCATGGGCTACATGGCGGCGTTGTTCGTAGGCCTGGTCGTCGTCGCGCTGGTGCCGTGGATCTCGATCGGCTTCCTCTGACGCTAGCGTCTACACCCTCCGAGAACCGCCATGTCATCCCAACCCGACTCCGAACGCCGCGTCGCCGTCGTCACCGGCGGCGCCATGGGCATCGGCGCCGAAGTCTGCCGGCGCCTCGCCGCCGCCGGCCACCAGGTGCTCGTCGCCGACCTGAACCTCGATGCCGCCGAAGCGACGGCGCGCGAGCTGCGCGAGGCCGCGGGCCATGCCGCCGCGCTGGCGATGGATGTCGGCCGCCCCGAATCGATCGCCCAGGCCTTCGAGCGGGTCGAGCGCGAGCACGGCCGCTGCGACGTCCTCGTCAACTGCGCCGGCATCGCGAAGGTGTTTCCCGTCCTCGAGTTCCCGCTCGACAACTTCGTCGCGACGATGAACGTCAACGTCACCGGCACGCTGCTCTGCGCCCAGGCCGCGGCGCGTCTGATGCTGCGCCGGCGCTGGGGCCGGATCGTCAACATCGCGTCGGTCGCCGGCATGCGCGCGGTGGGCAGCGGACGCACCGCCTACGGCACGTCCAAGGGCGCGGTGATCGCGCTGACGCGGCAGATGGCGGTCGAGCTCGCCGAGCACGGGATCACCGCCAATGCCGTGGCGCCCGGGCCGGTCGACACGCCGATGACGCAGGTGCTGCACACCGACCGGTTCCGCCAGGAGTATTCGAAGGCGATCCCGATGAACCGCTACGGCACGACCGGCGAGATCGCCTCGGCGGTGCTGTACCTGGTGTCGGA
>JANMAW010000275.1:0-1860 GCA_031360005.1 Rhizobacter sp. | reverse complement strand
GACCGATCGACCGGGCGACGCCCGCCGCGGCCGGGCCGCAGCGGCGAATTCAAGCCAGGGCAACTGTCTTATCTGCCATTCGATGCCGATCGCCGAGGTACCGGTTTTCGGCGATCTGGGCCCGCCGCTGGATGGGGTCGGCAGCCGGCTGAGTGAGGCGCAGCTGCGACTGCGGCTGGTGGACCCTAAGCAAATCAATCCGCGCAGCATCATGCCCGCTTACTACAAGGTCGACGGACTTCAGCGCGTGGCGGCCAAGTACCAGAACCGGCCGATCCTGAGCGCTCAGGAATGCGAAGACATCGTGGCCTATCTGCGGACCTTGCACTGACTGGCGAGCGGAAACGGTCGAGCGTATATTCGTGAAGGCACCCATTCAGGGGGCCGCTTCGAAAGCTCAACGGCAATACGCCACGCGATGGTCCTTGAAACCGCTCGCCGCCGCTGCGGCCACCACCCATTTCACGTCAGGCGACGCAAGTTGCTGCTCGCCATCGGCGCGGGGCCGATCGCCCTGTCGCGCCGCGCGGCTGCAGCGGGACCGCCGGCGACCGAGGAGGTCGCAACGACCGTGCGGCGGCTGCTCGGCGAAGCGCGCGCCCAGTCGGGCCGGATACAGATCGGCCTGCCGGATGTCGCCGACAGCGGCAACTCGGTGCCGCTGAGCCTGCGTGTTGACAGCCCAATGACCGCCGCCGACCATGTCCGCCTGATCCATGTCGTCGCCGAGCGCAATCCGCGGCCCTGGGTGGCCAGCTACACGCTCGGCCCGCGCGCCGGCCGGGCGGAGATCGAGACCTTCATTCGCCTCGGCGACACCCAGAAGCTGATCGTCTTCGCGCAGATGAGCGACGGTTCGTGGTGGACCCAGCGCGCGGATGTGATCGTGACCATCGGCGCCTGCGAATCGCTCGCGGTACGGTATTAGTGCGATGGCCGATCTCAGCACGCGGATCAAGGTTCCGCCGAAAGCTCGGCGCGGCGAGGTCATCCAGATCCGCTGCATGGTCATGCACCCGATGGAAAACGGCTATCGCTTCGACACCCAGGGCACCTATGTGCCGATCCATCTGATCAATACCTTCGTGTGCCGCTACAACGGCGAGGAAGTCTTCAGGGCGCAGTTCGGCACTGGCGTCGCGGCCAATCCGAACCTGACCTTCCACACCGTCGCCACCGAATCCGGAACGATCGACTTCGCCTGGCACGACGACGACGGGAGCGTGACCACGGCACGGGCACGCATCGAGGTCGAATGAGCCGACGGTTCAGGCCGCTGCCGTTGCCGCTTGTGCTGGCGGGAGTGCTGGTCGCGGCAGTGTCGCTGGCCGCCGACGATGACCTGTCGCGTCACGTCGCCGAAGGACGCCGTTCCGGCTACACCTTCCTGCTGCCACCCACGCGCGCTCAGCAGAACGATGAATTCGCCAATCCGGGGATGCTCTGGGTCGAACAGGGCCAGCGGTTGTGGAGCGGCACGCCTGCCAGCGCCAAGTCCTGCTTCGGCTGCCACGACGATGCGAGCCGGTCCATGCGCGGCGTCGCGGCGCGCTATCCGGCTTTCGACCCAGCCGAGCGGCGTTTGGTCAATCTTGAGCAGCGAATCAATTCATGCCGGGTGAAAAACCAGCATGCAAAGCCGTTCGCCTATGAGTCGCAGGAGTTGCTCGCGCTGACCGCGTTCGTCAGCCGCCAGTCGCTCGGTCTGCCGGTCGCGGTGAAGATCGACGGCTCGGCAACGGCGAGTTTCGAGCGCGGGCGCGCCGCGTACTACCTGCCGCGCGGCCAGCTCGACATGTCTTGTGCTGCCTGCCATGAAGAGCGCACCGGTGCCCGTCTGCGTGGCGAAGTGATCAGCCA
>JANMAW010000269.1:0-1557 GCA_031360005.1 Rhizobacter sp. | reverse complement strand
GGAATTCCCAGCCACGTCTCGCCGGAGGTACCGGGCTCCATTCATGAGGGAGGCGAGCTGGGATATTCATTGGCCCACGCCTATGGGGCGGCGTTCGACAACCCCGACCTGATCGTCGCCTGCATCGTCGGCGACGGCGAGGCCGAAACCGGTGCGCTGGCGGCGAGCTGGCACTCGAACAAGTTCCTGAATCCGGCGCGCGACGGTGCCGTGCTGCCGATCCTGCACCTCAACGGCTTCAAGATCGCCAACCCCACGGTGCTGGCGCGCATCAGCCGCAGGGAGTTGACCGATCTGTTGCGCGGCTTCGGCCACGAGACGCATTTTGTCGAGGGCGATGACCCGGCGCTGGTGCACCAGGCGCTCGCCGGCACGCTCGATGCGGTGCTGGCGCAGATCCGTCAAATTCAGGCCGAGGCACGCGCACTCGGCGAGACGCAGAAGCCGGTGCGCCCGCGCTGGCCGATGATCGTCCTGCGCACGCCGAAGGGCTGGACCGGGCCGAAGTTCGTCGACGGCTTGGCCGTAGAAGGCACCTGGCGCTCGCACCAGGTGCCGATCGCGGATTTCAAGACGCCCGGGCATCTGAAGCAACTCGAAGACTGGCTCAAGAGTTACCGGCCCGAGGAACTGTTCGACGAACGAGGCAGGTTCCGCGAGGAACTCGCTGCGCTCGCGCCGACCGGCCAACGCCGCATGGGCTCGAATCCGCACGCCAATGGCGGGGCGCTGTTGCAGCCGCTGTCCATGCCTCGCTTCCATGCCTACGCCGTGTCGGTGCCCGAGCCCGGCCGAGTCGAAGCGGAAGCGACGCGGGTTCTCGGCACGTTCCTGCGTGACGTGATGAAACTCAATCTGGAGACACGCAACTTCCGGATCTTCGGGCCGGACGAGACCGCGTCGAACCGCCTGGAAGCGGTCTTCGAAGTCACCGGCAAGCAGTGGATGGATGACGTGCAGGAGGGCGACAACCACCTGAGCGCGACCGGCCGCGTGATGGAGGTGTTGAGCGAGCATCTGTGCGAGGGCTGGCTCGAGGGTTACCTCCTCACGGGGCGCCATGGCCTGTTCTCGTGCTACGAGGCCTTCATCCACATCATCGATTCGATGCTGAACCAGCACGCCAAGTGGCTCAAGGTGTGCCACCAGATTCCCTGGCGCAAGCCGATCGCATCGCTGAACTACTTGCTCACCTCGCATGTCTGGCGGCAGGATCACAACGGCTTTTCGCACCAGGACCCCGGCTTCATCGATCACGTCGCGAGCAAGAAGGCCGATGTCGTTCGCATCTATCTGCCGCCCGACGCGAACACCCTGCTGTCGGTCGCGGATCACTGTCTGCGCAGCCGCAATTACGTCAACCTGATCATCGCCGGCAAGCAGCCGTCGCTGCAGTGGCTCGACATCGATTCGGCCGTTCGACATTGCACCGCGGGCGCCGGCATCTGGCGATGGGCGAGCAACGACGCTGGCGACCCCGACGTCGTGATGGCTTGTGCCGGCGATGTACCGACGCTGGAGACGCTTGCTGCCGTGACCCTGCTGCGCAGCTATGTT
>JANMAW010000210.1:0-1832 GCA_031360005.1 Rhizobacter sp. | reverse complement strand
GGCGTCATCGACGGCGTCGCCAGCTCGAGCCCTTCGACCGCGGAGAGTACCGAGATGGCCGGTGTGATGACGCCATCGCCATAGAACAACGCGGCACCGAAGACGCCACTCATCAAAAGCATGTGGCGCAGCTTCGGCTTGTCGGCCACCGACGATGCCGCAAGCGCAAGCAGCGCCATGATGCCGCCTTCGCCGTGGTTGTCGGCGCGCATGATGAGCGTCACGTATTTCAGCGTGACCACCACCATCAGCGACCAGAAGATCAGAGAGACGATGCCGATCAGGTTCGCGGAGGTCAGGGCCAGGCCGTTGGCTTTGTCGAAGACGGTCTTCATGACGTACAGCGGGCTCGTGCCGATGTCGCCATAGACAACGCCCAGCGCGCCGAGGGTCAGTGCGCCTACGCTGGATTTGCTGGTCATGAAAACAAGCCCCGGGGCAAAGTCACGGGGCGTCGGTCGCGAAGCTGCGTATTCTGCGCCCGGCCCTGCGGCGCCGGCACCCCCCGCATCAGGCGAAGTTTCGACGCGACAACCGGGGAATACTTCGGTTGCCCGCCGGCTCGGCCTATTCGTAGACCTCGGCGTCCGGGTCCGTCGCTTCCAGCTCGTAACTTGCCGCGACCATTGCCAGCCGCGCGATCACGCCGTACATGTAGAAGCGGTTCGGCGCGCTGGCTCCCGGCTTGGCGCCGGGCTTGGGCAGCTGGTTGTGTTCGGCAAACGCCAGCGGCACGAAGCTCGCGCCCGGGGCATTGAGGTTCTCGTCGATGCCGCGCTGGGCGTTGACGCGGTAGAAGCCGCCGACCACGTAGCGGTCGATCATGTAGACCACCGGCTCGGCCACCGCGTCGTTGACACGTTCGTAGGTCGGCACCCCTTCCTGCAGGATCACTTCGCTGACCTCCTGCCCATCCTTGATCACGCTCATCTTGTTGCGCGTGCGGTGACTCAGATCGGCCAGATCTTTCGGATCGCGCACGGTCATGATCCCCATGCCGTAGGTGCCGGCGTCGGCCTTGACGATCACGAACGGCTTCTCCTGGATGCCGTATTCCTTGTACTTGCGGCGGATCTTGCCGAGCAGCGCCTCGGCGTTCGTCATCAGGCATTCTTCGCCCTGGCGTTCGCTGAAGTTGACCTCGCCGCAGCGCGCGAACATCGGGTTGATCAACCACGGGTCCATGCCGAGCAGCTTGGCAAACTTCTTCGCCACTTCTTCATAGGCCGCGAAATGCTTCGTCTTGCGCCGCACCGTCCAGCCGGCGTGCAGCGGCGGCAACAGGTACTGCTCGTGCAGGTTGGCGAGCACAGCCGGAATGCCGGCCGACAGGTCGTTGTTGAGCAGGATCGTGCAGGGATCGAAGTTCTTCAATCCGAGGCGACCACGCGTTCGCAGCAGCGGCTCGAGCGTCAGCGAGCTGCCGTCGGGCAGCGCGATCTCGGTCGGTTGGGTGATGTCTGCGTCGAGCGTGCCCAGGCGAACGTTCAGCCCGGCCATGTGAAAGATCTGCATCAGCCGCTGCACGTTCGCGAGGTAGAAGGTGTTGCGGGTGTTCTTCTCCGGGATCAGCAGCAGGTTCTTGGCCTCCGGGCAGATCTTCTCGATCGCGGCCATCGCTGCCTGCACCGCCAAAGGCAGCATCTCGACCGTCAGGTTGTTGAAGCCGCCCGGGAACAGGTTGGTGTCGACCGGCACGAGCTTGAAGCCGGCGTTGCGTACGTCCACCGAGGTGTAGAACGGCGGAGTGTGCTCCATCCACTCAAGCCGGAACCAGCGTTCGATCGCCGGCAGCGATTCGAGGATGCGCTGTTCGAGTTCGTTGATCGGGC
>JANMAW010000131.1:0-1589 GCA_031360005.1 Rhizobacter sp. | reverse complement strand
AGCAGCTTGTCGGCCGCGGTGGTGGCCGCGGCGGTGTCACCGGTGAGCACGATGTCGACGATCGACCTGGCGCGCTACATCGTGCACCTGTCCGACAACGAACAGGCGGCGCAAAGCCACCAGATCCAGTTCTGGAAGCGCGCCCTCTACCCCTTCGCATGCCTCGTGATGGTCGGCCTGGCGCTGCCCTTCGCGTATCTGCAGGCCCGCGCCGGCAGCGCGAGCCTGAAGGTGTTCGGCGGCATCATGCTGGGCATCAGCTTCGTGCTGCTCAACAATGTCGCCGGACACCTCGGCCTGCTGCGCGACTGGACCCCGTGGATGGTCGCCGCGGCGCCGAGCACGCTCTACCTGATGCTGTCGCTCGCCGCGTTCAGCTGGCTGGTGCGCTACCGATGAGGCATTGGATGAAGCCCCCACGCTCGCTTCGGTCGCTGCCGCCGAAGCGAAGAAGGCGCGTTTTCGCCGCCCTCCTGAGGGCGCCCGGTGCCATCGGGGCAGCCCGGCGCTTCCTGACATGAAAGGCGGCCTGCTGCTTTTCGCCCATGGTGCGCGCGACCCGCGCTGGGCCGAGCCCTTCGAAGACGTCGCACGGCGCATCCGGCAGCGCGCGCCGGCGCTGTCGGTGCAACTCGCGTTTCTCGAGTTCATGGCCCCGACGCTGCGCGAGGCCGGCCAGTTGCTTGCAGAGGCCGGCTGCACCCGCGTCGACGTGGTCCCGCTGTTCCTCGGCGCCGGCGGCCACGTGCGCAAGGATCTGCCAGCCCTGCTTGCCGAACTGGCCGCCACGTATCCCGGCGTGCAGTGGCAACTGCAGCGCGCGATCGGCGAGATCGACAGCGTGATCGAAGCGATGGCCTGCGCGGCCCTGGCCGCGCCGAGCGGGCCCCCGCAATGAATCTGCACCAGTTCCGGTTCGTCCAGGAGGCGGTGCGGCGCGACCTCAATCTCACCGAGACCGCGAAGGCCCTGTTCACCTCGCAGCCCGGCATCTCGAAGGCGATCCTGGACCTGGAGGCCGAACTCGGCGTCGACATCTTCGCGCGCCACGGCAAGCGCCTGCGGCGCATCACCGAACCGGGCCAGCACGTGCTGAAGAGCATCGAGCTGATCATGCGCGAGGTGGGCAATCTCAAGCGCATCGGCGAAGAGTTTTCGATGCAGGACGCCGGGACCCTGTCGATCGCGACCACGCACAGCCAGGCGCGTTATTTCCTGCCGGAACCGGTCGCGCAACTTCGCAAGCGCTTCCCGAAGGTCAACATCAGCCTGCACCAGGGTTCGCCCGATCAGGTGGCGCGCATGGTGATCGAAGAGGTCGCGGACATCGGGCTGGCCACCGAATCGCTCGCCGATGTCGACGGCCTCGTCACGCTGCCGTGCTACGAGTGGCGGCATGTCGTGGTGATGCCCGCGGGCCACCCGCTGGCGCAACTCGAACGCATCTCGCTCGAAGACCTCGCGGTGCTGCCGCTGGTGTCGTACCACCCGTCGTTCAGCGGGCGCACCCGCGTCGACGAGGCTTTCGCGACGCGCAACCTCAGACCCAACATCGTGCTCGAGGCGATCGACGCCGACGTGATCAAGAC
>JANMAW010000166.1:0-2606 GCA_031360005.1 Rhizobacter sp. | reverse complement strand
CGTCAACGAGCAGCCGCTGTCGCTGATCCGGCGATCCGGGCTCGAGACCATCATCGGCGCCGAGCACATCGTGCCGAGCCTGAATGACGCGGTCGAAGCGACCCGATAGCGCGGCTTGTTCCGCCGCAGCCTGCTGCTCGTGGGCTTCGCGCCGGATTGGCGTGCCGGCCTGCTCGACTGTGCTTTCATGCCGAACGCGTCGCGACCTTATCGCTACGCCGCGAGGCAAATCGCCTGGTCGATGGCCGAACGCAGACCGTGAACAACGGCGAAGCCCGAGGCCGCGACGAGCAGCGCTCCAGCGAGCCGCACCGGCAGTGTCGGCACCGCCAGCGTGCCTCCCAGGCCGCGCAGCCGCAGCCACAACGCCGGCGCGAACCACAGCCCGAGCGCGGACGACAGCGCAAACGCAGCCATCACACCAGCGCCCTGCAGCGGGCCCGAAGCGAGCGCGGCCACGATCAGCGCCGATTGCAGCAGGCCGCAGGGCATCGCGGCCCAGCATGTGCCGATCGCCGCAGCGCGCGCAGTGACCGGGATGCGCGAGAAGAAGCGCACCGGCTGCGCCTGAATCAGCCGGCTGCCATGGCGCCCGGCCCCGGCGAGCCAGGCCGGCGCGCGGCCGCGCCAGAGCAGGCACAGGCCGAGCGCCACCGCGCCGACGTGCAGCAGTGTCCACAGCGGACGCAGCACCGGCGCCGCGGCGCCGAGGCTGGTGAGCCCCGAGACGCTCGCCGCCACCAGTGCGCCGGCCGCGGCATAACCGACGAGCCGGCCGAGCTGGAGCGCAAGCATCGCCCGCCGGGACCCACCTGCGCCGGCGGCCCGGTGCGCGATGCCGCCGTGCAGGGCGCCGCACATCGCTGCACAGTGCGGTGCGCCGGCCAGACCCATCATCAGCGCAGAGGCAGCGAGTGCGGCGTCCATCGGTGGCAACGCGATCAGATTGCGCGCGAAAAATGATCTCGCGCGGGTTCGTTCTGCGCACGGTGCCCGGCGCCGAAGGCAGCGCCCTGCGGCCTGCCTGCCCCCGCTGTGGTGAGTGATCCCGTCGTGTCAACGGGCGCCGGGCGCATTCAGTTCCTCCGGCTCGATCGACAGCAGCATGGTCACCGCGCCGGCAGTCGAGATCGCCGCCCAGAAGATCAGGAACGTGACCGTGTAGACGGCCTGCGTCGACCAACCGATCGGCGGCCCGCCGAACCAGTGCAGGTCGCGCGGATCGATCACCGCGAACACCAGCATCTCCAGCACGCCGGCGGCCATGAACGACGGCCACAGGATCCGCAATGCACGCTGCTTCATCACGATGGTCCCAGTCAACTCGTCACCGCGCCGGCGTGGCCGCATGGTTGCGCGCCTGCAGCGCGGGCGAAGTCGGCGTGTTGGGAACCGCGGCGCGCACCGCGGCGTGCGGCTCCACGGTGTCGGCATGCCGCAGCGCGGTGGCCAGCAGCGCGAAGCTGCCGAGCACCACCAGCCCCAAGCCGCCGACGAACAGCCACATCACGCCGACACGCCACCATGGCACTGGCGGGTGCGGCTCGAGCGGGTCGATCCGCAGCGATTTGATCGAAGATGGCGTTTCCACTCGAGTGACCTTTCTTCAGCGCGGCACGACGAAAGTGGACTTCTCGCTCAGCTCGGCCGACGTGCGGCCGGCCTCCTGCAGTGCGATGCGAAAAGTCATCGGATGGGCGCCGCCGCCCAGGCTGCGTGCCGCCTGTGGCGGCAGCTGCACCGCGATCGGCACCCCGCGCGCTTGCGTCGCGCCGACCTCGATGTCGGCGCGCGACGCGATCACCGCGCCCGGCAGACCATCGACCTCGATGCGGAACCGCTGGACCCTTTCGGTCGCGTTCATCAGCTGGATGCGATAGACGTTCTCGATGCGGCCGTCCTCGACGAGGCGTGCCAGCGCGCCGCGGTCGCGCACCACATCGGCCTTGAACGGCGTGCGCAGCACCAAAGTCGCGGCGAACCCGATCGCGATCAGCATCAGCACGCCGGTGTACACGAGCACGCGCGGACGGAACACCCGCTTCCACATCTGCGCGGGGCTCCAGCGGCCCTGCATGCCGTTCTGCGTGGCGTAGCGGATCAGGCCGCGTGGATAGCCCATCTTGTCCATCACGCCGTTGCACACGTCGATGCAGGCGGCGCAGCCGATGCACTCGTATTGCAGGCCTTCGCGGATGTCGATTCCGGTTGGGCAGACCTGAACGCACAGCGTGCAGTTGATGCAGTCGCCCTTGCCCACCGACGCGGGCGCGACACCGCGCGGGCGCGAGCCGCGCGGCTCGCCGCGCACCGTGTCGTAGCTGATGATCAGCGTGTCGCGGTCGAACATCGCGCTCTGGAAGCGTGCGTACGGGCACATGTACTTGCACACCTGCTCGCGCATGTAGCCGGCGTTGCCGTAGGTCGCGAAGCCGTAGAACAGGCTCCAGAACGATTCCCATGGGCCCAGGTTCAGCGTCAGCACCGCGCCGGTGAGCGTGCGCGCCGGCGTGAAGTACGCGACAAAGGTGAAGCCGGTCCACAGGCCGATCGCCAGCCACACCGCCTGTTTGCCGGCGCGGCGCCACAACTTGTTCGCGCTCCAG
>JANMAW010000119.1:0-10105 GCA_031360005.1 Rhizobacter sp. | reverse complement strand
GCGCTGAAGGACACGATCAACGAGATGATCCGCAACCTGAAGGACACGACGCAGAAGAACACCGAACAGGACTGGCTCAAGACCAACCTGGCGAAGTTCAGCCGGATGCTGCAAGGCCAGAAGGACCTCGTGACGGTCGGCCAGCTGATCCTGTCGGAACTGGCGCCGGTGGTCGGCGCGCAGCAGGCCGAGTTTTACGTGCTGACGACCGTCGCGAACACCCCCAAGCTCAGGCTGTTCGCCAGCTACGCGTCGGGCGGGCAGCCGTCGCACGGCAAGGAGGTCGAGCTCGGCCAGGGGCTGGTCGGCCAGTGCGCGATCGAGAAGTCGAAGATCCTGCTGACGAACGTGCCGAGCACGGCATTCCGTGTCGCGACCGGTTTGAGCGAAGGCGCGGCGCTCGACGTGCTGGTGCTGCCGGTCGTGTTCGAAGGCGAGGTGCGAGGCGTGCTCGAGCTGGCATCGCTCGAACGCTTCAACCCGGCGCACCAGGCCTTCCTCGATCAGCTCACCGAGTCGATCGGCATCGTGATCAACACGATCAGCGCGAACATGCGCACCGAAGGTCTGCTGACCCAATCGCAATTGCTCGCCGAGGAACTGCAAAGCCGCCAGCAGGAACTGCAGCAGACGAACGAGGAACTCCAGGAAAAGGCGCGCCTGCTGGTGCACCAGAACCAGGAGGTCGAGCGCAAGAACCAGGAGGTCGAACAGGCGCGCCAGGCGCTCGAGGAAAAGGCCGAGCAGCTCGCGCTGACCTCCAAGTACAAGTCCGAATTCCTCGCCAACATGTCGCACGAGTTGCGCACGCCGCTGAACAGCCTGCTGATCCTGTCGGACCAGCTGTGCAAGAACAGCGAAGGCAACCTGACCGTCAAGCAGGTGGAGTTCGCAAAGACGATCCACCTGTCGGGCAACGATCTGCTGATGCTGATCAACGACATCCTCGACCTGTCGAAGATCGAATCGGGCACGGTCGCGGTCGACGTCAGCGAACTGCGACTCGAAGACCTGCAGCGTTCGGTCGACCGCAGCTTCCGCCACGTCGCCGAATCGAAACACGTCGATTTCGAGATCGTCGCGGAGCAGCCGCTGCCCAAGACCATCGTCACCGACGTCAAGCGGCTGCAGCAGATCATCAAGAACCTGCTGTCCAACGCGTTCAAGTTCACCCACCAGGGCTCGGTGTCGCTGGCGGTCAGCGTCGCTGCGAGCGGCTGGTCGCGCGACAACGACGGTCTGAACCGCGCCAGCCAGGTGTTTGCGTTCTCCGTATCCGACACCGGCATCGGAATCTCGCCCGACAAGCAGCAGATCATCTTCGAAGCCTTCCAGCAGGCGGACGGCTCGACCTCGCGCAAGTACGGCGGCACCGGCCTCGGTCTGGCGATCAGCCGCGAGCTCGCGCGCCTGCTCGGCGGCGAGATCCGCCTGATCAGCGCACCGGCACGCGGCAGCACCTTCACGCTGTACCTGCCGCAGAGCTACAGCCCGGCGCGCAATGTGCGCCAGGCCCGCGCCTGGGGCGGCAACGGTGACGTGCCGGCGCATGTGGCACGCGCTCCGCAGGAGCCCGGCGACGCGATGCCGGAGGTTCGCCCGACGCTGGCTGAAGCCGAAACCGCGCGCCCAGACGTGCACGACGGCGATGCATTCCTGTCGGCAAACGTCGCCGACGACGACCGCGGCGATATCCGCGTCGGTGACAAGCTGCTGCTGATCGTCGAGAACGACCTGGCGTTCGCCAAGGTCCTGCTGCAGGCGGCGCGGCGCAACGGCTTCAAGGGGCTGGTCAGCACGAGCGGTGCGGTCGCCCTCGCGATGACGCGCGACTACCACCCCGCCGTGATCACGCTCGACATCTTCCTGCCCGACATGGAAGGCTGGCGCATCCTCGAACGATTGAAGTCCGACCTGGCCACTCGCCACATCCCGATCTGCGTCGTCTCGACCGACGACTCGCGCCAGCGCGCGCTGAACGCCGGGGCCGTCGGCTTCCTGACCAAACCGCTGCATTCGGTCGACGAGGTCGACGAGGCGATCGCCCAGCTCTACGAGTTCGCCGACCGCAGCGCCAAGCGTCTGCTGGTCATGATGGCGCCGTCGCCAGCGCGCGCGAGTTATCTCGAAGCGCTGGACGGCGACACCGAGATCGTGTTGGCCGACTC
Organism: Rhizobacter sp.; assembly: GCA_031360005.1. Lineage (GTDB taxonomy): Bacteria > Pseudomonadota > Gammaproteobacteria > Burkholderiales > Burkholderiaceae_C > LMDS01. The sequence goes on along the minus strand of JANMAW010000119.1, from coordinate 7,937 downwards.
AGCCGCGGCAGCACGGGTCGAGCTCGCCGGCGGCAACGTCGATTGCCTGATCACCGACGGCAGCATCAAGGAGTTCGGTCCCGAAGACGTGATCGAAGCGCTCGAGGCGCGGCCGCTGGCGCGCCAGATGCCGATCGTGCTGGCCAGCAGCGAACCCGACATCGCGGCGAAGTGGCAGCGTGGCCACAGTGCGTTCGCGCTGCGCCAGGCCGATTCGCTCGAGCGCATGCTCGACGCGACCGCCTTCTTCCTGCACCGCGGCGAAGCCACGATGTCGGAGCAGGAGCGGCGCTCGGCGCAGACGCTACACGACGCCGATCGCGTGCTCGAAGGCAAGAAGGTGCTGATCGTCGACGACGACATGCGCAACATCTTCGCGCTCGCGACGGTGCTCGACGAGCAGGGCATGGTGATCGTCTCGGCCGAGAACGGCCGCGACGCGATCGGCCTCGTCGAGTCCGACCCGAGCATCGACGTCGTGCTGATGGACATCATGATGCCCGAGATGGACGGCATGGAAACGATGCGCCGGATGCGCAAGCTGCCGCGCGGCAAGGCCCTGCCGCTGATCGCGGTGACCGCCAAGGCGATGAAGGGCGACCGCGAGAAGTGCATCGATGCCGGCGCCTGGGACTACCTCTCCAAGCCGGTCGACACCGCGTACCTGCTCGTCGTATTGCGCGGCTGGTTGTGCCCGTGAGCGCGCCGATGTCCGCGACCCTGCCCGCGCCCGCATCCGCGCCGCGCGCGGCGTCGCGTGCACCCGACGCAGACGACGAGAAGAGCAACATCCTGATCGTCGACGACCTGCCCGAGAAGCTGCTGGTGTTCGGCACCGTGCTCGAAGAGCTCGACCAGAACCTGGTGTTCGTGCACTCCGGCAGGGACGCGCTGCGCGAGGTGCTGCAGCGCGATTTCGCGGTGATCCTGCTCGACGTCAACATGCCCGACATCGACGGCTTCGAGACCGCGGCGCTGATTCGCCGCTACAAGCGATCGGCGCATACGCCGATCATCTTCATCACCTCCTACGCCGATGAAATGCAGACGGCGCGGGGCTACTCGCTCGGCGCCGTCGACTACATCCTGTCGCCCGTCGTGCCGCACGTGTTGCGCAGCAAGGTGCAGGTGTTCGTCCAGCTGTTCGCGATGCAGCGCCAGATCCGGCGCCAGGCCGATGCCCACGCCGCCTTCGTCGCGGCCGAGGCGGCGCGCCGCGCCGCCGAGGACAACGACCGCCGCTCGGCATTCCTGTCGAACGCGAGCCGGGTGCTGAACCGCTCGCTGCAGGTCGACGTGGCGATTCGCGAGCTCGCCGGCCTGATCGTGCCGCAGGTCGCCTCGCTCGCCGTCGTGATGCGGGCAGACGACGAGGCCCTGCCGAGCCGAGTGCTGGTCGCGACGGGTGGCGCAGCGGGCGGGCGTGCCGACTTCTTCGAGATGCCGGCGTCCGAGCTTGGCGAGCCGGTGCGCGACGCGCTCCAGGCGGCGCTGCGTGACAAGCAGCGTTCCGACCTTACCGCCCCGCAACTGGCGCAACTCGACGCGGCGTCGTTCGGCCTGCCGCCACACACAGCGCTGCGCTTGCAGGCCGCCACGCTCGTGCCGCTGCTGAACGGCGACCGGCTGCTGGGCGCCGTACTGGCCGCATCGCGCGCCGGGGGCGCGCAAGGCGCGGCGATCGATTGGCACGTGCTCGACGATCTGGCCGCACGCGCCGCGGCCGCGCTGGAGAATGCCCGGCTGTACGGCAGCCTGCAAAGCGAGATCGTCGAACGGCGTGCCGCCGAGGCGCAGCTGCAGGAGTCGAGCCAGCGCAAGGACGAATTCCTGGCCATGCTCTCGCACGAGCTGCGCAACCCGCTCGCGCCGATCCGAACGGCACTCGAAGTGATCCGCCGCATCGCGCCGCCCGAGCCGAAATTCACCTGGGCGTCGGACATCATGGTCCGCCAGCTCAGGCAGATGACGCGGCTGATCGAAGAGCTTCTGGATGTCGCGCGCATCAGCCAGGGCAAGATCGTGCTGGCGCGCGAGACGGTCGACCTCAAGGCCGTGATCAGCCAGAGCGTCGAGACCGCGCAGCCGTTCATCGACGCCCGTGAGCAGACGCTGCGCGTCACGCCGTTCGCGGAGCCGATGTGGTTGCAAGGCGACTTTGCGCGGCTCGCGCAGATCGTCTCGAACCTGCTGCACAACGCTTCCAAGTACAGCGAGAAGGGCTCGCTGATCGAGCTGAGCTCGTCGCACGACGGGCACGGCGCGGTGATTCGCGTGCGCGACAACGGCATCGGCATCGACGCCGATCTGCTGCCGCGCATCTTCGATCTGTTCACGCAGGGCCGCCGGGGCCTGGATCGCTCGCAGGGCGGCTTGGGCGTCGGCCTGACGCTGGCGCGTCGTCTCACCGAGATGCATGGCGGCAGCATCGAGGCCTTCAGCGAAGGCATTGGCCGAGGTTCGGAATTCACGCTGCGGCTGCCGTGCCTGGGGCTTGTGCGCAGCAGCGCAGCGGCGGCACTGCCGGCGTCAGCCCCGACGTCCCAGGTGCTCTGCCGGATCCTGGTCGTCGATGACAACCGCGATGCGGCGCAGAGCATTGCGACTTTTCTCGAACTCGAGGGTCACGTCACGCACATCGCCGGCGACGGAGTTCAGGCCCTCGAGGTCGCGGCCGGCTTCGACCCCGACGTGGTGGTGCTCGACATCGGCCTGCCGCTGCTCGACGGCTACGAAGTGGCGCGCCGCTTGCGCAAGCGTGTTGCCAGACGCGGCCTGCTTCTGGTCGCGCTGACCGGCTACGGCCAGCAGGAAGACCGGCTCAAGGCCGACGATGCCGGCTTCGATCATCACTTCGTCAAACCGACCGACCCGGTAAACCTGTTGTCGTGCATCGACGACTGGGTTCGGGCCCTCCCGCAAGACACCCGGGCGAAGTTCGCCGAGGGCGAAGGTTTTTGACCTGGAGCGTCCCGTGCAAGCAAACCTCAGACTCAGCGACGCGATCTCGCACGCGTTCTTCGACCGGCATCCACACGCGGCGCTCGTCGTCGATGCGCGGGGGCAGGTACTGCACGGCAATCCCGCCGCCGCATGGCTTGCGGTGGAAGGCAAGTTTCCTAATTTCGCGCAATTGACCGGTCTGGCCTGGCCCGGCGGCGCGCAAGGGCAACAGGGCGTCGGTACCGGCTGGAGCCGGCGCCTGCGGGCGCGCGCGGCCGACGGCACGTCACGCCAGGTCGACGCGAGCCTGTTCGCGGCGAATGACGTCGCCGACGAAGCACCGTTGTTCTACTTCGTGCTGCGCGACGCCACCGCGGCGGTGCAGGCGGCTCGTGGCAGCCAGGAGGTCGAGAGCCGCTCCAGGGTCACCACCGATTCGGCCCCGGTGCTGATCTGGATGGCCGGCACCGACAAGCTGCGCGACTGGTTCAACAAGTCGTGGCTGCAATTTCGCGGGCGCTCGCTCGGCGACGAGCTCGCCGGCAGATGGGCCGATGGCGTACACCCCGAGGACCTCGAACGCTGCCAGGGCATCTACACGAGCAGCTTCGAGGAACGCCAACCCTACACGATGGACTACCGGCTGCAGCGCCACGACGGCGTGTACCGCTGGGTGCTCGACACCGGCATTCCACGCTACAGCGACGACGGCTCGTTCCTCGGCTACATCGGCACCTGCCTCGACATCACCGAGCGCAAGGGCCTCGAGGACAAACTCGCCGAGCACACCCGCACCTTGCGCCTGGCAGACCGGCGCCGCGAAGACTTTCTGGCCAAGCTCTCGCACGAACTGCGCAACCCGCTCGGTCCGATCGCCAACGCCGCGGCAATCCTGCGCACGATGGAGGGCGGCAACCGCAACCTCGTGATGGTTCGCGAAATCATCGAGCGGCAGGTGGGCCAGTTGCTGCGCCTGATCACCGACCTCGTCGATGTCACCCGCATCATGAAGGGCAAGGTCGTTCTCCAGCGCGACAACGTCAACGTCGAGGCGTTGATCGACAGCGCGGCCGACGAAGTCCGCCCCGAGATCGAACGCCGCCACCAGATCCTGCGCGTCGCCCGGCCCGCCGCCGGGCTGAGTTGCGAAGGTGACGCGCAGCGGCTTTCGCAGGCCCTCGCGGCGCTGCTCGAGAATGCGGCGAAGTTCTCGCCTGACGGCAGCACGATCCTGGTCTCGACCCGCGTCGTCGGCGAGACGTTATCGATCACGGTGCGCGACCCCGGTCGCGGCATCGCGCCCGAGTTCCTGCCTGAGGTGTTCGACCTCTTCGTACAGGGCGAGCAGTCGCTCGCCCGCGCTGACGGCGGCCTCGGCGTCGGGCTGACGATCGCCAAGCGCGTGGCCGAGCTGCATGGCGGCGGCGTCGACATCGCAAGCGGCGGGCTGGGTCTGGGGACCGAGGCGACGCTTCGACTTCCGATGCACGCAAGCAACCCCGGTGAGAGCGTCGACTCCTGCGATCTGGCGACGCTGGCGGGGCGCCGCGTGCTGATCATCGAAGACAACGCCGATGCGCGCAACAGCCTGCGCATGCTGCTGGAATTGGGCGGCAACGAAGTCATGACCGCTGCCGACGCTGCCGAGGGCCTGAGCATCGCCGAAGCCTTCGCCCCCGAACTCGTGGTCTGCGACATCGGCTTGCCCGATGTCGACGGCTACGAGCTGGTCCATCTCTTGCGCGACAAGCTCGCCGGGCAGACCACCCGCTTCGTCGCCCTCACCGGCTACGGTCGCCCCGAAGACCGGGACCGTGCGCTCGATTCGGGCTTCGATTCGTTCATGGTGAAGCCGTTGCGGCGGGCGGCGGATACCAACCCGAGCTGATCCGGCCGGCCCCGTTCATCCCGGGTCGGCGAAGCAACGAGGAGGCGTCGGCATGGGTCAGGGCTTCCCGCGATTGCTGGGTGACATCGGCGGCACGAACGCGCGCTGGGCCTGGCAGCCAGCCCGCGGCAGCGTGCTGCAGCACTACGCAAGCTACCCCTGCGCACGCTTTGCGTCGGTGCAGGCCGTCATCGAGCAGTTTCTGAGCGACCACCGCTTGCCTCGGCCGCACCGCGTCGCGTTCGGCATCGCGAATCCGGTCATCGATGACGTCGTCAGCATGACCAATCACCACTGGACGTTCTCGGTGGCCAGCCTGCAAGCCGCGCTTGGCGTCGAGCGCTGCCTGGTGCTGAACGACTTCGCCGCCATCGCCGCCGCACTGGCCGCGCTACCGGCGGCCGACAGCCGGCGCATCGGCGGCGGTTCGGCGGGGCCCGGTGCGCCGGTCGCGGTGCTGGGACCCGGCACGGGTCTAGGCGTGGCCGGGTTGGTGCAAGGCACGGATGGGCGCTGGATCACGATCGCTGGCGAAGGCGGGCACATGACGCTCGCGCCGACCAACGCTCGCGAGGAGCGGGTCGTCGCGAATCTGCGCGAGCGTTTCGGCCATGCGTCGGCGGAGCGCGCGGTCTCGGGCCCGGGGCTGGTGAACCTGTACGACGCGGTTTGCGCGCTCGACGCGCTGCCGCGCCTCGCGTTGCAGCCCGCCGACGTCACGACCCGTGCGCTGGCAGGGAGCGACGCGGCCTGCACCGAGGTGCTGGCGCTGTTCGCCGGCTTTCTCGGCAACGTCGCCGGCAATGTCGCGCTGACGTTCGGCGCGCTCGGCGGCATCTACATCGGCGGCGGCATCGTGCCGCGGCTCGGCTCGGCTTTCGACGCTTTGCCGTTTCGCCGTCGCTTCGAGGACAAGGGTCGCTTTCGCGGCTACCTCGAGCGCATCCCGACCTCGGTGATCACCGCGCCCGCGCCCGGATTGCTCGGCGCCGCGAACGCGCTCGATGCGTTGAGCGACTGAGCCGGCGAGAGCTTCGCGGCAGCGGCGACCGAGCGCGCGGCTCGGCACCGCGTCGCCCGGCCGTTCATCTCGCTCGTCCGATGAGTCATGGGGCGCTGCGCTTCGAGGCTCGCGGCGCAACGACCGGTGCAGGCCGTTTGTGCCCTTCAATTCAACTCGAGGGTAGGTCCCCTTGCCGCTGCGCGTGCGATGGACTGAAATCGCCATCCCAGCGCCGCATCCGGAACGGAGGAGACAAATGAACAACCCCGCACGTTCGACTGTCGGGATCGGCGCCATCGCCGCCGCCATGCTCATCGTCGCCGGCTGCGGCGGAGGCAGCAGCAGCACAGACGCATCGGAGCCGACCGTGACGGCGCAAGCGAAGCTGCCGCCGTTCAATTTCGAGATCAGGACCTTGTCGAATCGTGCCGACCTGATCAGCGACGGCGACGCGCTGGTCGAGGTGCAGGTGCCCAAGAACGTGCCGATGAAAAAGGTGACTCTGACGCTCAATGGCGCCGATGTCGGCGCGGCGTTCGTCGCCAATGAAGATGCGCGCACGCTGCGCGGTCTGCTGACCGGGCTGGCCGTCGGCGCGAACCTCTTCGTCGCAGACGCCAACGGCCAAGGCCTGGGCCGGCCCTGGGCCAGCCTGACGATCACCAACCATCCGCCCGGCGGGCCGGTGCTGCTCGGCTCGCAGACCACGCCTTGGGTTTGCGCGACGCCGCTGCCGGTCGCGCAATCCGGCAATACGCCGGCGTCGAATGCGAGCGGCCTGACGACGACCGCTATCGACGCGCAATGCAACATCGCGACCGAATACAAGCTGTTCTACCGCACGACGACGGCCGGCTGCTTGACCACGCTGCCCGACCCAAGCCCGCCGGCCGCGCCGCCGGCGAACAACTGCTTCAAGCCGTACACCGTCGGCAGCACGCCGGCCGACCTCGCGACGACCACCACCACGGCCGGCCTGACGGTGCCGTATGTCGTTCGCGTCGAACGCGGCACGCTGAACCGCGGCATCTACGACATCGCGGTGCTGTTCGACACCGCGTCACCGTGGAGCGCACTCGCCCCGCAGGCCCAATGGAACGGCAAGGTCGTCTACACCTTCGGCGCGTCGACCGGCCAGCCGCGCCAGCAGTTCCGCACCGAGCAGAACTGGGCCGATGATTCGGCGCTGTCGCGCGGCTTCATGGTCGTCGACAACAGCCTGACCGATTCGCTCTACAACTCGAACCGGGTGCTGAACGCCGAGACGCTGATGATGATGAAGGAGCACATCGTCGACCGCTACGGCGAGATCAAGTACACGGTCGGCAACGGCTGCTCGGGCGGCTCGATCCAGCAGAACACCGCCGCGTCGATCTACCCGGGCCTGCTCGACGGCATCCAGCCGAGTTGCGACTACCCGGACTCGATCACCACCGGCCTCGAGGTCACCGATTGCGTGCTGCTGGTGAACCTGTATGCCGGGCCTGACTGGACGGCACTGATGACCGGCCTGACGCAAGCGCAGATCAACGCGAAGAAGACGGCGATCAACGGCCACCTCGATCACGTCGGCTGCCAGTCCTGGAACAACGCGTTCGGGTTCAACAACAAGCCGGGCAACTACGCACGCACCTTGGTGGCAAACCCGACGACGGGCGCGCTGACCACGCTGGTCGAATCGCGCAACAACTGCCGGCTGCCGGCCGCGCTGGTGTATGACCCGGTGACCAATCCGAACGGCACGCGCTGCGGTGATGCCGACCTTTCGACCGCGGTGTGGGGCACGACCGCCGGCATCCCTGCCGGAAGCATGCGTGCCAGGCAGACCGGCGACAACGTCGGCATCCAGTACGGGCTGAAGGCGCTGCGTTCAGGGGCGATCACACCCGACGAGTTCGTCACGCTGAACGAGAAGATCGGCGGCACCGATGCCGATTCGAACCGCACCGCAGCGCGCTCGACGGCCGACGTGCCGGCACTCGACATCGCCTACCGCAGCGGCATCGTCGCGAGCGGCATGAACCTCGGCAAGCTGCCGATCATCGATTCGCGCGGCTACGACGAATCGGGCATCCACTACATCTGGCGCTCGTTCTCGGAGCG
>JANMAW010000070.1:0-3981 GCA_031360005.1 Rhizobacter sp. | reverse complement strand
AGCTGCGATTGATCGAGGGCAAGATGGCCGATCTGTCTGCCATGCGCGGGGCTCTCTCGAAGCTGACCCGCGAATGTCGGTCGCGAGGCGCATCCAAGGCCTGCCCGATCATCCACGCGCTCGCTGCGGATTGAGATTGATGGGTTGGTTCTCTTCCGTGGCTCCGTGCTCTCGACCCTTGTTCACGATGTACGCGTCGACGGCTGAAGGCACTTCGCAGCGCGAACGACTAAACTCAAGCATCGGTTTGGTTTGAATGTCTTCGACCGGTGCCGACTCCGCACACCATGCCTACTCGCCTGAACACTGTTGACGAACGCACCGACGCTGCACGCGCCGGTACCGCGCCGCCGATGTTTTTCGAGACACAGGGGAGGCAGCGATGACGCGGCGGTTCCTGCGATCGATCTGCCGGGCGCTGATGGGTGCCGTGCTGGTCGCGCAACTGGCGGTTTCGGCTTACGCATGCCCGGGTCTGCCATCTACGGGCGACGCGACGATGCAAATGTCGGCGCCCGCGGTGATCGACGCCCAGACGACCGACGTTGCCATGTCGGCAACCGTCCGACCTGCGATCAACTGCGCAGAGATGGCAGGCCCGGTCGACCGGTCGTTTGCCAACCTCTGCGCCGAGCATTGCCACCAGGGCCAACAGAGCGACCACGCGGCCACGCTGACGGTGCCGGCGGCGCTGCTCACTGCGCTGTACACGACGCCTGTGGCCCCTGAGTCATCGGTCGCGCCGTGCCCTGCAGCCGATGCGACGAGCGCACTGGTTGCGGCTTCTCCGCCGCTCGCCATCCTGCACTGCTGCTTCCGAATCTGATTCTCCAGACGACGTTGCGCTGACGACCCTTCGGGTCGGCCCAGCGCAACGGTCGCGCCCGACCGTGCCTGTGGGCTCTTGCCTTCTGCGCCGGATCGGGCCGACACGACGCCAACGTTTCGCTGTCTGGAGTTTTCATGGTTCCTGCATCACTTCCATCCGGGCTGCGCTGGTCGCGCTCCCGCCAGCCCTTGACGCGCCTCGTCTTCGCATGCGTTGCGTTCGCCAGCCTGGGCATCCACGCACAGCAAGTCCTGACGCTCGATCAGGCTCTGCACATGGCGCAGCACCGGTCGCGACAACTCGCGGCGCAGGATGCCGCGGCAGCCGCCTCGCGCGAGATGGCCGTGGCGGCAGGCCAGCGGCCCGATCCGACGCTCAAGGTCGGCATCTACAACCTGCCGGTCGACGGCCCGGACCGCTTCAGCGCCACCCGCGACTTCATGACCATGCGTTCGGTCGGCGTGATGCAGGAGATCACGCGGCCGGACAAGCTCAAGGCTCGCTCGGCGCGCTTTGACCGCGAGGCGGAGGCGGCTGAAGCGGCTCGCGCGCTGGCACTCGCCGACCTGCGCCGCGACACCGCGAAGGCTTGGCTGGAACGCTATTACCTGGAGCGCATGCTCGACGTGCTACGCACCCAGCGGGCGGAGGCAGGCCTGCAGATCGACGCTGCGGACGCTGCCTATCGCGGTGGGCGCGGCGCGCAGGCCGATGTCTTCGCTGCACGGTCGGCCGTCGCGCTGATCGATGACCGCAGCCGTCAGACCGAGCGGCAGCTCACCACGGCCAAGACCAAGCTGTCTCGGTGGGTCGGGGCGGACGCCAACCAGGCGCTCGGCACGCCGCCAGGTGTCGGCACCGTCCACCTGGGCGCGGCAGCCCTGGAGACGCAATTGGCGCAGCACCCGCAGATCGCGCTGATGGCGAAGCAGGAAGCGATCGCGCGGGCCGATGCCGACATCGCGCTGAGCAACAAACGCTCGGACTGGAGCGTCGAGCTGATGTACAGCCAGCGCGGCCCGGCCTACTCGAACATGGTGTCGGTCAACGTCTCGATCCCGCTCCAGCTGGATCAGAAGAACCGGCAGGACCGCGACGTGGCGGCGAAGCTCGCCGTGGTCGAGCAGATGCGTGCGCAGCGCGAAGAGGCCACGCGCGAGCGGGTCGCCGAAACGCTCGGCTGGCTGCAGGAGTGGCAGAGCGACCGGGATCGGCTGGCTCACTACGACAGCGAACTGATCCGGCTCGCCGCCGAACGCACGCGGGCCGCGATGGCCGCCTATCGAGGGGGCGGCGGCGCGTTGGCCGCGGTGCTCGAAGCGCGACGCATCGAGATCGACACGCGCATCGACCGCCTGCGCCTCGAGATGGACGCAGCGGCGCTGTGGGCCCAGCTCGAATACCTCATCCCACCCGGGCACGAAGCGGCCTCGCAAGCGCGCCCGGTCACCGTCACGGAGCAGTGAACATGAAAACCAGAACTCTCGCGACCATCGTCATTGCGGCCGCCGTCGTTGGCGCAGGCGCCTATGGTGCCTACCAGTTCGGGATGAGGCGTGGCATGGGCATGAGCGCGGCGCCATCGGCCACGGCCGCCGGTGAAGCCGCCAGCGGGCCCGTGGGCGCCGGGCCGACCACCGAGGCCGTCCCGCAAAGCATTGCGCAGGGCGAGGACGCCACCCGCAGGCACATCGCGTCGGGCATCAAGGCCGGCGACGTCGATCCGATGACGGGCAAGAAGGTCCTGTACTACCACGACCCCATGGTGCCGGGCAACAAGTTCGACAAGCCGGCCAAGTCGCCGTTCATGGACATGATGCTGGTGCCGGTCTACGCGGACAGCGACGGTGACGCCGGCAAGGTGACCGTCAGCCCGCGCATTCAGCAGAACCTGGGCGTGCGCACGGCGATGGTCACCGAGGGCACGTTGTCGCCGCAGGTGGCCGCCGTCGGCAGCATCGCCTTCAACGAGCGCGACCAGGTCATCGTGCAGGCACGCGCGACGGGGTACGTCGAGCGGCTGCACGTGCGCGCGACGCTCGACCGCGTGGCGAAAGGTCAGGCGCTGGCCGAGCTGTACGTGCCGGACTGGATTGCCGCGCAGGAAGAATTCCTGTCGGTGCGCCGCATGCAAGGTACCGATCTCGCGCCACTCGTCGACGGCGCACGCCAGCGCATGCGCCAGGTCGGCATGAGCGACGCACAGATCGCGCTGGTCGACAGCAGCGGCCACACCCAGCCACGCATCACGCTGGTGGCGCCGATCGGCGGTGTCGTTACCGAACTGATGGCGCGCGAAGGCATGACGGTAGCGCCGGGGGCGACGCTGTTCCGCATCAATGGCTTGTCCACGGTGTGGGCCAATGCCGAGGTGCCCGAGAGCCAGTCGGCGCTGCTGCGGCCCGGCGCGAAAGTGCGGGCCACCAGCCCGGCCGTGCCCGGAACGACGTTCGACGGCAAGGTGCAGGCCATCCTGCCCGAGGTCAACCCGACCACCCGAACGCTGAAGGCGCGGCTCGAACTGGCGAACCCCAACGGCGCGCTGGTGCCGGGCATGTTCGTGCAGATGCAGTTCATGGACATGCGCAACGAGAAGGCGCTGCTGGTGCCGACCGAAGCCATCATCCAGACCGGCAAGCGGACGGTCGCCATGCTGGCTGAGGAGAACGGCCGATTCCGCCCGGCAGATGTCGAGATCGGCATCGAGAGCGGCGGGCTGACGGAGATCAAGCGTGGCCTGCAGCTCGGTCAGCGTGTCGTGGTCTCGTCGCAGTTCCTGATCGATTCCGAAGCGAGCCTGAAAGGTGTCGAGGCCCGCCTCAACGTCGAGCCCAAGCCGACGGCCGCGAACGCCGCACCCCGTCACACCGGCACCGCCAAGATCGAAGCCATCGGCCGCGACACGATGACCTTGTCGCATGGGCCCATCGCATCGCTGAAGTGGGGTGCGATGACGATGGACTTCAAGCTGCCGAAGGGCGGCGTCCCGCGCGGCCTGGAAGCTGGGGACCGGATCGACTTCGAGTTCTACATGGACGCGGAAAACGTCCCGCAGCTCACCGCCACGACGCTGCTGCCGCCCGAGCCGAAGGCGGCAGCACCCGCAGCATCGGGGGGCAAGCCATGATCGCCAAACTGATCCGCTGGTCGAT
>JANMAW010000062.1:0-2612 GCA_031360005.1 Rhizobacter sp. | reverse complement strand
GAGGCGGGTGCCGTCGTTCAGCTCGATGCGCGCGGTCGACCCGGCGCGGCGCAGTGTGCCCGGCAGGAAGTTCATCGCCGGCGAGCCGATGAAGCCGGCGACAAACTGGTTCGCCGGCTGGTCGTAAAGATCGAGCGGGCTGCCGGTCTGCTCGATGCGGCCGTCGCGCATCACGACGATCTTGTCGCCCATCGTCATCGCCTCGATCTGGTCGTGGGTGACGTAGATCGACGTGGTCTTCAGGCGCTGGTGCAGTTCCTTGATCTCGCCGCGCATTGCGACGCGCAGCTTGGCGTCGAGGTTCGAGAGCGGCTCGTCGAACAGGAACACCTGCGGGTCGCGCACGATCGCGCGGCCCATCGCGACGCGCTGGCGCTGCCCGCCCGAGAGCTGGCGCGGGTAGCGGTCGAGCAGCGCACCCAGCGCCAGAATCTCGGCGGCACGCGCCACCTTGCTGTCGATCGTCGCCTTGTCCTGCTTGGCGAGCGCGAGCGAGAAGGCCATGTTCTCGCGCACCGTCATGTGCGGGTACAGCGCGTAGTTCTGGAACACCATCGCGATGTCGCGTTCCTTCGGCTGCAACTCGTTGACGCGCCGGTTGCCGATGCGGATCTCGCCTCCGCTGACCTGCTCCAGCCCGGCAATCATGCGCAGCAGGGTCGATTTGCCGCAGCCCGACGGGCCGACCAGCACGGTGAACGAACCATCGCCAATCTCGATGTCGACGCCGTGAAGAATGGGGGTCTCGCCGAAGTTCTTCTTGACTGCCTGGATCGTGACGCTGGCCATGCACTGGGTTCCTGAAGGTCGCGGGCGATTGGGCGACTGAAAGCCCCGTCTCATCTCGTGACCGCGCCGCGCACGGCGGTCTCACGGTTCGCGGCAGTATCGGCATTGCCAGGCGGCCCCGCCATCAGGGCAAACCGTTAGTCCGGGGCCGACCTGGTATTTGTATGATGACCTGATCACCATGCTGAATCCGCCTTCCGTTGCGACGGCTGCCAGCCGAGCCCGCCCGCCTCGCCTGACGCCCGAGCGGCTGTCCGACCGGCTGGCCGCATTGCTGGGCGAGCGGATCGCCTCGGGCGCACTGCGGCCCGGCGACCGCTTGCCCACCGAGCAGCAGCTCGCGCTCTCGCACGGCGTATCGCGAACGGTGGTGCGCGAAGCGGTGCACCAGCTCAAGTCTCGCTCGCTGGTGGTCTCGCGCCAGGGCTCGGGGGTGTTCGTCGCGCCCGCGCCGATGCACCAGCCGCTGGCATTCGACGCTTCAGTGCTCGAGTCGGTGCAGGCAGTCTTTCATGTCGTCGAGGTGCGCCGCGTCCTCGAAGCCGAGATTGCGGCGCTCGCGGCCGAGCGCGCGACCCGCGCGCAGGTGGCCGCGATGCGGCGCGCGCTGAAAGCGATCGACCTGGCCGCCGCCGCCGGCAACGACGGGGTCGCCGAAGACCTCGCCTTTCACCGCGTCATCGGCGAGGCCACCGGCAACCCGCAGTTCAGGCTGCTGCTCGGCTTTCTCGAACAGTACCTGCGCGAGGGCATTCGCATCACACGCGGCAATGAAGCACGCCGCGACGACTTCATGGAAGCGGTCCGGCTCGAACACCGGGCCATCGTCGACGCGATCGCCGCGCGCGACCCGGCGGCCGCACGCCGCCGCGCCCGCGAGCACATGATCCACGGCGAGCGACGGCTGGTCGAAGGCGGCGTCATCTCGCCCGAGCGCCGCGCCACGAAGGGCCACGAAGAGGCCGCGCATGGCCCAAGCCGTCCGAGGTCCCTTCGCGGCGACTGCGCCGCTGGCGCCGCAGGGTCGTCATCTCCAGCGACGCGTCGAACCGGCGCGGCCGACCCGGTGAAACGGAGCGCACAGTGAGCCAGCATCGTCAACGCAGCAACAAGGTACTCGGCATCGTCGGCCTGGGGTCGATGGGATTCGGTGCCGCCGTGACGGCACTGCGCAAAGGCGTTCGCACGGTCGGGCTCGACACCCGCGCCGAGGCACGCGAACGCTTCGAGGCCGAGGGCGGCAGCACCACCGAAACGCTGGCCTCACTCGGCGCGCAATGCGACGCGGTCGTGGTGCTGGTCGTCAACGCGGCGCAGACCGAAGAAGTGCTGTTCGGCGCCGACGGCCTGATGGGCACGTTGAAGCCCGGCTCGGTCGTGATCGCTTCCGCCACCGTCGACCCGGCGCTGCCGCCGGCGTGGCAGCAGCGCCTCGCCGAGCGCGGCCTGTGGCTGATCGATGCGCCGGTGTCGGGCGGTGCCACGAAGGCGGCGGCCGGGCAGATGACGGTGATGGCTTCGGGCGCGCCCGAGGCGTTCGAAGCGGCGGGCACGTTGCTCGACGCGATCGCCGGCAAGGTCTATCGCCTCGGCGACCGCCCCGGAATCGGCTCGACCGTCAAGATGGTGAACCAGCATCTGGCCGGTGTGCACATCGCCGCGGCCTGCGAGGCGATGGCGCTGGGCATGCGCGCCGGCGCCGAACCGCGCGCGCTGTACGAGGTGATCTGCAATTCGGCCGGCATGAGCTGGATGTTCCAGAACCGCGTGCCGCACATCCTTGACGGCGACTACACGCCGCTGTCCGCGGTGAACATCTTCGT
>JANMAW010000056.1:0-12935 GCA_031360005.1 Rhizobacter sp. | reverse complement strand
TACTGACGCTCGCCGAAAACCGCCGGCAGGTAGCTGGCGCGGCGTAGCATGGTGACCCGCCAACGACGTGCAAGCCTGCATGACCGCACTCGGCAACCCGCCCCCGCCCAAGGACCACCGCGCGGCACTTGCGCAGTACCGGCATCGCGCGCCCCACTACGACCGCGAACTGGCGATGTTCGAGCCGTGCCGGCGCGCCGCGATCGCGAGCCTTGCACTGAAGTGCGGCGACGTCGTGCTGGACGTGGGCTGCGGCACCGGCCTGAGCCTCGCGCTGCTCGTAGAAGGCGTCGGTGCTCGCGGGCACATCATCGGCATCGAGCAGTGCCCCGAAATGATCGAGCGCGGTCGGCGTTGCGTGCTGCGGCAGGGGTGGCGCAACGTGACTCTGATCGAAGCTTCGGCCGAGGCCGCCAAGATCGCCGGTACGGCCGATGCAGCGCTGTTCCATTTCACGCACGACATCCTGTGCGACCCGCTCGCGCTCGGCAACGTGACACGCAGCCTGCGGCCCGGTGCCCATGTCGTCGCGTGCGGCCTGCAGTGGGCGAGCCCCTGGGCCTGGCCGCTGAACCTGCTCGTGCTGTCGGCGGCGCTGCATTCGGTCAGTTCGCTCGATGGGCTCGACCGGCCGTGGCGTGGCCTCGCCGGGCACATCGACAATTTGCGCGTCGACACGATGATGGCGGGCGCCGTGTACCTCGCGAGCGGCGAGATGCCGCGCCCCCCCGGCCTGCGACGCGACGCGCCCTCAGCGGAGACCGCCCATGAAGATTCGTGAAATGGCCAAAGGCCTGCAGTTCCCCGAAGGCCCGGTCGCGCTCGACGATGGCTCGGTGCTGCTGGTCGAGATCGCGCGCGGCACGCTCAGCCGCGTCACGCTCGACGGCCGCATCCACGTCGTCGCCGAGATGGGCGGAGGCCCGAATGGCGCGGCGATCGGGCCGGACGGCGCCGTCTACATCTGCAACAGCGGCGGCTTTCGCTGGCAGACCGAGATCGACGGTTGCCATCGGCCGATCGGCCAGGCCGAAGACTACTCGGGCGGGCGCATCGAGCGCGTCGACCTGGCGACCGGCCGCTTCGAGCGCCTCTACGACAGCGTCGACGGCTTGGCGCTGCGTGGCCCGAACGACCTCGTGTTCGACGCGCACGGCGGCTTCTATTTCACCGACCTGGGCAAGGTGCGCGACACCGAGATCGACCGCGGTGGCGTGTTCTACGGTCGCGCCGACGGCAGGGCCGTCGGCGTCATTGCGCGCCCGGTGATGACGCCCAACGGCATCGCACTCTCGCCCGACGGCAACACGCTCTACTACGCCGAGACCGAAGGCGCGCGCCTCTGGGCCTTCGACATCACCGCGCCCGGCCGCGTGCGCAAGGAACCGTGGCCTTCGCCGCATGGCGGGCGGATGCTGGCCGCCTCACCGGGCGGGCACTACCAGCGATTCGATTCGATGGCGGTCGACGCGTTCGGCAACCTCTGCGTCGCGACGCTGATCCACGGCGGCGTCACGATCATCTCGCCCGACGGCCGCACGACGAGCCATGTGCCACTGCCCGACCGGTTCACGACCAACCTCTGCTTCGGCGGTCGCGAGCGGCGCACTGCATACGTCACGCTGTCGGGCAGCGGCCGGCTGATCGCGATCGACGACTGGCCGGTGCCGGGGTTGAAGCTGAACGGCGGGGCCTGAAGCCGGCTCAGCGCCGCGCCAGTGGCCGCAGCCCGGCAAACGCGGTGTAGCAAGGCGTGCCGCGCTGGTCGGCGACGCGACAGTACGGCCCGCGACCGCGTTGGACGAGCCGCACCCTGGTGCCCGCGGCAAAGACGCCACCGGGCGGCGTCGCAGCCGCAGGTTCGGCGCCGTAATACGGTTGCGCGGCGACCACCTGGTGCGTGAACGGCTTCGACAACAGCGCCGAATCGGGCAGCACCGTCGCCTTCGGTCGAATGATGCGTCCGGTCACGGCGCTACTCGTTGTGCGAACCTGTGACGGCTGTCGGATGCGCGGTGCTAGCCGCCATGCATGCTTCCGTCCGGCAGCGTGATCGGGATGATCGGCATCGCGTGCGCCAACTCGTCACCGGCATGCAGATGCGCGGCAGCCAAACCCCGCTCGGCGAACTGCAGCAGGTTGGGCAGCGCATACGCCTCCGCCGCCGCCATGTTGACGACATAGCCCAGGTCCTGCAGGCTGCCGGCCGTGACCCGACTCAGCGGATTGTTCGCCGCCGCGATGAACCCCGACATCAACTCGTTCTTGAACACCGATTCACGCCAATGACTGTTCTTGGTTCCCGGCCCGCCGGTGTTCTCGACCGGGACCGCCACCGCGCCGACGCCCTTCAGCGTGCCGTACTCCTTCTTCGCGGTCTTGCCGGTGAACGTCGGGTTGCTGGTGTTTGCGCCGGCGAGCAATCGTTTGTGCGGCCAGATCGTGCCGATGCCGATGACGTGACCCATCTCGTGCGTGATCACGTCCAGCAAGGTGCCATTGGCCTGCATCGCCGCCAGATCGGCGGTGTCGAACGACATGATCCCCTTGGCCGGAAGAAAGGCGCTGGCGCCGGCCGTTGCGGGCCGAAGGTGGGTCGGGCCGGCCTGGCCGAGGATGCCGCTGACGCCGTCGATCGGCACGCCTTGAGCCAGGATGAGCAGGTCGTCGATCACTTCGCCGTCGACCATCACGCTCGGAACATCGCCGACGATGACCTTGGTCCAGCGATTCGCTGCCGATTTGAACGCCTTCTTCTGCGCGGTGTTCAACCCGCCGAGAAAGCGCACCTCGATCTTGTAGGCCGACTGCAGCTGCGCCGCGGTCGCATTGCTCTTGACACTCGCACACGCGAGGTAGGACTCCACCGCTGCGGCTTTCGCCTTTGCCTTTGCCATGATTGAAAACCTCCAGAGAACGATCCGGCCAGCAACCCTCGCGCGGTTCCGGCCGCGAGGGCTCGGCGACGCCGGTCGGCCGGAAACGCGCCCGGGCGTCATGCGGCCAGCTTATGCCGACCGTGGCGAGACGCCATCCCCAATTCAGCGCCGCCGCCGCGGCAGCCGGCGCCGATGGCCGCGCGGCACGCGGCACGCGAGAATCGCGACGCCTTGACCGGTTCGCATGATTCGATCATCATCGAACCATGGAAGAACACGATGTCGTCAGCGCCCTCGCGGCCCTCGCCCAGACGAGCCGGCTGCGCGTCTTTCGCACGCTCGTCGTCGCCGGCCCGCTCGGGCTCACGCCGGGTGCGATCAGCGAAGAACTGGGCGTCGCCGCGACGACCTTGTCGTTCCACCTGAAAGAGCTGACCCACGCCGGCCTGATCTCGCAGCAGCGCGACGGCCGCCACCTGATCTACCGGGCCGCGTATGACCGCATGAATGCGGTGCTGGCCTACCTCACCGCGCACTGTTGCCTCGGCCAGGACTGCCTGGTGACGACGCCAGGCGCCGCCTGCTGCTAGGGAAATCGACATGAGCGACACCGTCCGGCACGTGCTCTTCGTGTGCACCGGCAATTCCGCGCGTTCCATCGTCGCCGAGGGTTTGCTGAACCAGCTCGGTGCGGGACGCTTCATCGCGCACTCGGCCGGCAGCCATCCGACCGGTGTCGTCAACCCGTTCGCGCTGGCGACACTGAAGGCGATGCGCTTTCCCACGGACGGCTACCGCAGCAAGAACTGGGACGAGTTCGCGCTGCCGGGCGCTCCCCGGCTCGACTTCGTGTTCACCGTCTGCGACAACGCCGCCGGCGAGATGTGCCCCATTTGGCCTGGCCAGCCGATGACGGCGCACTGGGGGGTGCCCGACCCCGCGGCAGTCGGCGGCAGCGACGAAGACAAGGCCCGCGCCTTCATGGCCACCGCACTGACGCTGAAGCGACGCGTCGAGCTGATGCTGTCGCTGCCGATGACGAGCCTCGATTCGATCGCGATCCAGCGCCAGCTGAAGCAGATCGGCCGGAGCTGAGATGCGATCGCGAACTCGCGTGATGATGGCGGCGCAGCGCCGCATCCGCTGATGCCGCCACTGCGCCGGAGGCTCTTCGCCGAAGCCCTCGGCACCGGGCTGCTGCTCGCGGTCGTGGTCGGCTCCGGCATCATGGCCGAACGCCTGTCGGGCGGCAATGCAGGCATCGCGCTGCTCGCCAACACGCTGGCCACCGTCGGCGGCCTGTACGTGTTGATCGAGGTTTTCGGCCCGGTCAGCGGCGCGCATTTCAATCCGGCGGTCAGCGTTGTGATGGCAATGCGCGGCGCACTGCCCAGGGCGGCCCTCGCTCCCTACGTCGCGGCACAGCTGTCCGGCGCGATGCTCGGCGCCTGGCTCGCACATGCAATGTTCGACATGGCGATTCTCCAGTTCTCGACCCGCGTGCGCGGCGGCGCCGGCCAGTGGGTCGCCGAAGCGGTCGCGACCGCCGGGCTGCTGCTGGTCATCCTGCGCGCCCCACCCGGCCGGGCCCCGGCGATGGTGGCCGCGTACATCGGGGCGGCCTACTGGTTCACGGCCTCGACCTCGTTCGCGAACCCCGCGGCGTCGTTCGGGCGCATGTTCAGCGACAGCTTTGCCGGCATCGCGCCGGGCAGCGTCGGCGGCTTCGTCGTCGCGCAACTCGCCGGCGCATTCGTCGGCCTGATCATTCACCGCAGCCTCGGAAGTGCCAGCGACCGCTGCTGACGCCGCAGAAGCTTCGCTCGTGACCGGGCGACCCGCTGCCGCTTCGATTTCGGCGCCGGCCGCGCGATGCCGGCGGCACGACATTGCCGTCGGCGGCGCGGGCGGCCGCTCTTGCCGCCGCCTCACTCGTCGAGAAAGCCGGCCGTGAAAAAACTCCACGCCGTGCCGTCGTGAAGATAGAAGCAGCCATCGGAACAGAAGTCCTTGCCCGGGAAGAACTCGCGATACTCACGCGGAACGATGCGCGCGAGTTGCACGTCGGTCAGCGCCTCGAACTGTTCGGGCGTGATCGGCCGGCCCACTCTGAATCTCCGTGTTTCCATCGCATTGCCGGAAAGTTGCAGGCCGCATTCTGGCGCGCCGGCCTTCTGGTCGGACGCCTTTCGACACCTTTTGCCGACATCCGTACGCCGCACTTGTCGTGAAGCGCGCCCGTGCCGCAAATCCCTCCGGGCTGCGCGGACGAGCGCATTCGATCCGCTTGACGCAGGTCAATCCGCCCGGGCGCGAAGGCCACACACTGCCTTCAAAGTGCGTCAGCGCACCGACAAACCCGCTCGAGGGGTCTAGAAACGGGATCCCGGCCGACATCGGTGCCGTGAAACTTCCTTGAACTGCCTGCTTCACCGCGACGACTCGTAAGAACAATCGATGCGCGTCATAGTTTCGTCAATCGTGTGCATACAGGGGAGCACAGTCATCGACAACGAGCATCGATCCCTCTTCGCGATCCCATCCCATCCACGTTGGAGACAACATGAAATCGAACTTTCCTCCGATCGCCTCGTCCGTCGCGGCGGCCATCTTCGCGCTCTCGGCCTCTCTGCCTGCGCAGGCCGTCGACGGCGCCGCTGCCGAGGCGCTCGCCAAGAAGAGCAACTGCATGAAGTGCCATTCCGTCTCGGCCAAGAAGGAAGGCCCGGCGTTCAAGGAGACCGCGGCGAAATACAAGGGCAAGCCCGACGCCGAGCAGAAGCTGATCACCCATCTGACAACCAACCCGAAGATCAAGGTCGACGGCAAGGAAGAAGAGCACGACAACCTGAAGACGAAGAACGAGGCCGATGTGCGCAATGTCGTGCAGTGGATCCTGACGCAGTGAGTGGCTGCGCCATTCCTGCCAACCTTTGGCGCCGGCTTTGCGCCGGCAACTTTCAGGCCCACGGCTGCCGGCCAAGACGGTCGGCCCGCGACCGCGGCCAGACCTCACGTTCGTCGGCCCGCGTAACGTCTGCCACCGGCAGTCGGCAGCGCGATTGATCTGCATCACGCGGCCATCCGGCGCGGCCTCCGATCATCGAGACAAGAACATCACCATCCGAGGACAGACGCATGCCCCCTCCGACCATCGAAGCGACGCTCGGCGCTCGCGAATTCGCCGCCTCGCGCGCGCTGCCCGTCCCGCGTTACCTCGAGCAGCTGTACTGGTGGGCCTATGTGCACCCGAACGCGGTGCATCTGTTCGAACGCGAATGGCTGGTCAACGCCATCCTGTTCGGCAACTACGGGCGGCTGCGCGACGCTGCGCTCGATGAGCTCGGCGCAACGATCACCGGCAAGACGCTGCAGGTCGCGTGCGTCTACGGCAACCTGACGCCTCGGCTGCACGAGCGCATGGCGAGCGACGCGCAGCTCGACGTGGTCGACGTGCTGCGGGTGCAACTCGACAACCTCGGCACGAAACTGCCGCCCGACCGGCGCATTTCGCTGAAGCAGAGCGACGCGTCGTCGCTGCCCAGCGATGACGCGCACTATGACCAGGTGCTGCTGTTTTTCCTGCTGCACGAGATGCCCGAAAGCGTGCGCCGCGCAACGCTGAGCGAAGCGATGCGCGTGCTCAAGCCGGGCGGCAAGCTGGTGATCGTCGACTACCACCGGCCCGCGCGCTTCCACCCGCTGCGGCCGTTGATGCACCAGGTGTTCAGGCACCTCGAGCCGTATGCCTTCGACCTGTGGGAACACGAGATCGCGCACTTCATGCCGGCCGGTGCGGCGCCGGCCACCTTCGCCAAGCACACCTTCTTCGCCGGCCTGTACCAGAAACTGGTGCTGACGCGGTAGCCCGATGCTCGAGATCTTCAAGACGGACGTGGCCATCGTCGGTGCCGGCGGTGCCGGGCTGCGCGCAGCGATCGCGATCGCCGAGTCCGACCCGACCCTGAGCGTCGCGCTGATCTCCAAGGTCTATCCAATGCGCAGCCACACCGTGGCGGCCGAAGGCGGCGCGGCGGCGGTGACCCAGCCGCACGACAGCCTGGAAGCCCATTTCCACGACACCGTGAGCGGCGGCGACTGGTTGTGCGAGCAGGACGTGGTCGAGTACTTCGTCGGCCAGGCGCACGAAGAGATGGTGCAGATGGAGCACTGGGGCTGCCCGTGGAGCCGCACGCCGGACGGCCATGCGAACGTGCGCGCGTTCGGCGGCATGCAGATCGAGCGCACCTGGTTCGCCGCCGACAAGAGCGGCTTCCATATGCTGCACACCTTGTTCCAGACGTCGATCAAGTCTCCGTCGATCCAGCGCTTCGACGAGCACTTCTGCGTCGACCTGGTGGTCGATGACGGCCGCGTGCAAGGGGTGCTGGCGATCGACATCGCGAGCGGCACGTTCCGGCTGATCCAGGCCAGGGCGGTGATCATCGCCACCGGCGGTGCGGGGCGCGTGTTCCGCGAGAACACCAACGGGGGCATCGTCACCGGCGACGGCATGGCGCTCGCGTACCGCCACGGCGTGCCGCTGCGCGACATGGAGTTCGTGCAGTACCACCCGACCTGCATGCCGGGCACCGGCCTGCTGTTCACCGAGGCCTGCCGCGGCGAAGGCGGTTTCCTGCTGAACCGCGACGGCTACCGCTACCTGCAGGACTACGGACTCGGCCCCGCCGAGCCGACGCCGCGCAACAAGGCGATGGAGCTGGGCCCGCGCGACCGCTTGAGTCAGGCCTACTGGCACGAGAAACAGAAGGGTCGCACGATCGCCGGGCCGCATGGCGCGGTCGTGCATCTCGATCTGCGCCACCTCGGCGTGCAGAAACTGCACGAGCGGCTGCCGCAGATCTGCGAGCTGGCAATGGCGTACCTGGGTGTCGATCCGGCGACGGCACCGATCCCGGTACTGCCAGCCGTCCACTACACGATGGGCGGCATCGCGGCCGACGGCAAGACCGCCTCACCGCTGCGTGGCCTGTATTCGGCGGGCGAATGCTCCAGCGTCGGCATCCACGGTGCAAACCGTCTGGGCTCGAATTCGCTGACCGAGTTGCTGGTCTTCGGCAAGGTCGCCGGGGTCGAAGCCGCGTCGTTTGCGAAAACGGTGTCGCACGGCAACGCTGCGGTGCTCGGCACACTGGCCGAGGCCGCACGCGGCCGGGCAATGGCGATCGTCGCGCGCCGCGACGGCAGCGAACGCATCGCCACACTGCGCCGCGAGATGGCCCAGAGCATGGAAGACGGCTGCGGCATCTACCGCACGGCCCCGGCAATGCAGGCCACCTGCGACAAGCTCGCCGAGCTGAAGCAGCGCTACAGGCATTTGCGGGTCGACGACCATTCGAAAGCCTGGAACACCGAATGGCTGCTCGCGATCGAGCTCGGCTACCAGCTCGACGTGGCGCAGGCGATGGCGCATTCGGCGCTGAATCGCAGCGAATCGCGCGGCTCGCACCAGCGGCTCGACGGATTCGAAAAGCGCGACGACCTGAACTTCCTCAAGCACAGCCTCGCCTACTGCAACGACGACGGCGCGCCGCGCATCGCCTACGGGCCCGTGAAGGTCACCAGTTCGCCGCCCGGAACGCGCGCCTACGGTGCGGCCGCAGAGTTGGCCGAGGCCGACCGGAAGGCGAAGGAGGCGGTGCATGTCTGAGGTCGCAAAGACGATCCAGGTCGACGTGCTGCGCTACCGGCCCGAGCACGAGGCGAGGCCCGTGTGGCAGAGCTACAGCGTGCCTTTCACCGACGACATGTCGGTGCTGCAGGGGCTGCAGTACATCAAGGACGAGCTCGACGGCACGCTGAGCTATCGCTGGTCGTGCCGCATGGCGATCTGCGGCAGCTGCGGGATGATGGTCGATGGCAAGCCCAGGCTGGCATGCCAGACCTTCCTGCGCGACCACCTGCCGGGCCCGGTGCGCGTCGAGGCGCTGGCGCATTTCCCGATCGAGCGCGATCTGGTGGTCAGCGTCGACGACTTCGTCACGAAGCTCGAAGCCATCAAGCCGTATCTCATCCCGAAAGTGCCGCGCCTGCTGGAACAAGGCGAATACCTGCAGACGCCCGAACAGCTGGAACAGTTCGAGCAGTACAGCTCCTGCATCAACTGCATGCTGTGCTACGCCGCCTGCCCGCAGTACGGGCTCGACCCGGGCTTCACCGGGCCGGGCGTGCTGGCGCTGCTGCACCGCTACAACGCCGATTCGCGCGACGGCGGGCGCGAACAACGCATGCAGATCCTCAACGCCGAGGAAGGCGTGTGGAGTTGCACCGCGGTGGGCTATTGCTCCGAGGTGTGCCCGAAACACGTCGACCCGGCGAATGCGGTGAACCAGAACAAGGTCAACAGCGCGAAGGACTATTTCCTGCGTTTCCTGGCGCCGAAAGGGGCGTCGACATGAATCGCAAGGCCGTGGGACGCAGAGCCTATGTGCGGCCGATGCAGGGCTGGTGGCGGCGCGACCCGTTCTTTGTGCGCTACATGGTTCGCGAGGCGACGGCACTTGCGGTGGCCGCATACGCGATCGTGCTGACGGTCGGAGTCGTTCGCCTGGCCCAGGGCGAAGCGGCGTGGAATGGCTGGCTCGGCACGCTGCAAACCCCGTGGGCCGTGCTGCTGCACGCAGTGATCTTCGTCGCCATGGTCTACCACGCCTACAGCTGGTTCGACATCATGCCGAAGACAATGCCGATGCTCTTCGTCGGCGGCCGGCGTCTCGCGGCCTCGACGATCACGCGCAGCGGCTGGGCGGCGGCGCTCGCCGCCTCGATCGCGCTCTTCGCGCTCGCCAGATGGTGGCGGCCATGAAGCGCTCCAACGCACCGTTCTTCTGGCTGCTGTTCGGCGCCGGCGGCATGCTCTCGGCGCTGCTGGGACCGATGCTGGTGTTCATCACCGGCGTGGCCGTGCCGCTGGGCTGGCCGCTGCGCTCCGATCTGCTGAGCTACCCGCGCATGCTGGCCTTCGCGCAGAACTGGGCCGGCAAGGGCTTTGTCTTCGTCGTCATCGCGCTGTTCGCGTGGCATGCGGCGCACCGCATCTTTCACAGCTTGCACGACCTGGGCATCCGCAACGGCGCGCTGTCGAAGTTCGCGTGTTACGGCGGCGCGCTGGCGATCACGCTGATCGCGGCGGGCAGCCTGCTCAGCGTCGGCTTCTGAAGGAGTCACCCGAACCGGATCACCTCGCGTCGAGCCTGGGCCGCCGGCGGCACCGGGTGCAGGGCATCCCGCAGATCCGCGAAGTGCAACGCCCCTCTCGATCGACTTCCACGGTTCTGCGCAGCCGCCGGCACCGTGCCGCTCGAGTCGCCGCGAGACGATTCAGAGCAGATGCTCGGGGATCAATGCACCCAGCACGCCCCGCCACAGCCGCAGCCACAGGCCGGACATCGGCTCGACGTCGTAGCTCACGGCCTTCCCGCCCTCTTCCGTACTCCACACGAGCGCCTCCGTGCCGCCGGCCTTGTTCTGCTCCACCTTGAACGCGTGGTTCAACTCGGTGCCTTCCTCGAACAACGCTGCCAGGTCGGCCGCCAGCTCGGGGCTCTCGAGGGTGATCCAGGCTTCCGTGTTGTGCAGACGCGAGCGCGGATCCTGGTTCTGCGAGCCGACGATGGCACGTGCACGATCCTGCACGACGATCTTTGCGTGAAGACTGAAAGGCGATGCATGCCTCCAGCGATGCGCATTGGCGTGTCGGGCACCCGACGCCGGCCGCAGTTCGTACAGCTCCACCCCTTCCCGCAGCAAGCCCGCGCGGTGGCGCGCGTAGCCCGCGTGAGCGGCGGGCGAGTCGGTGGACGCCAACGAATCGGTCAAGACCGCGACGCGCACGCCGCGCTCGCGCATCTCGCCCAGATGGCGGCGCCCCGCGTCGCTCGGTACGAAATAGGGCGACACGATGAGCAGTTCGGCCCGCGTGCGCGCACCACCGGGGTCGTCGTCGATCGAGCCATGATCGATGCCGGAGGGCACGCTCACCTTGTCCTGGTCGGGCCGGTCGTAGCCGAGCCGCGCGCGCGCCCACGACAAAGCAATGGTCCCGGATCTCAGATCCTGCAGCAAACCGTCTTCGGCCAGCCAGTGGCATGGAGGGAGGCTCTGGCAGGCGGCAGTGCGCGCGTGCAGCTCCCGACGAACACGCACCCCTTCGGCCGGATCCGGCGCCGCGGCAAAGGCTTGCACGGGAACGGCGGCAGCACTGTTCCAGTAGGCGTCGAAGGCGAGCGACAACTCTTTCACGATCGGCCCAACGGCCAGCAGGTCCACATCGGAGAAGTTGCTCACTTCGTTCGCGTCGAAGTATTCGTCCGCAAGGTTGCGGCTGCCGAACACGGCGGCCGCATTGTCACTGACCCAGAGCTTGTTGTGCATGCGGCGATTCAGCCGCTCGCCATCGAAGGCGATCTCCAGCAGCCGCGCCAGGCTCGAGGTGCCACCGAAATGGAAGGGATTGAACAGGCGCACCTGGATGCCGGCCTGAGCAGCCATCGCGCGGAGCGCGAAATGGCGTGTCCGCGCCTGAATGTCATCGAGCAGGATCCGCACCCGCACGCCCCGTTCAGCCGCGGCAACGATGCGCTGCAGCAGCAGGTCGGTCGTCAGGTCATCGCCCACGCTGTAGTACTGCAGATCGAGCGTGCGTTCGGCCGAGTCGGCCGATGCGGCGCGTGCCACGAAGGCCGCGCGGCCTTCGGCCATGACGCGGAAACCGGACAAGCCCGGATGTTCCGCGGCCTGCGCTGCAAACACGCGGCCAACGGAGGTGCTATCGCCGTCGGCAATCGCCTGCGAAGCGATGCGGGGCACGTCGTGCCGCACGGTGGCACAGCCGCCCACCGCCAGCAGCAGCAGCAGCAACACTGCCGCGAGCGTCCGCTGCCTCATTCGGCCCTGACCGCAGAAAGCCCCACATCCGGCAGCGGGACGGGCGCGCGCGGCGCCGCGCGCCGGAGTTGCCACTGCTTGACCAGCGCATACAGCGCCGGGATCACCGCCAGCGTCAGCACCGTGGAGGAGATCATTCCGCCCACCATCGGCGCCGCGATGCGGCTCATCACTTCGGCGCCGGTGCCGGTGCCCCACATGATCGGCAGCAGGCCGGCCATGATGGCCACCACGGTCATCATCTTCGGCCGCACGCGCTCGACCGCGCCTTCCATCACCGCGCCGTACAGGTCGGCGGCACCTGGTGCGCGCCCCTCGCTGCGGCAGCGAGCCTGGGCTTCTTCCCACGCGTGGTCGAGGTAGATCAGCATCACGACCCCGGTTTCTGCGGCCACGCCGGCCAGCGCGATGAAGCCGACCGCCACCGCCACCGAAACGTTGTAGCCCAGGGCCCACATCAACCACACGCCACCGACCAGCGCGAATGGCACCGACAGCATCACGATGAGCGTCTCGGTGAGGCGCCGGAAGTTCAGGTACAGCAGCAGGAAGATGAGGAGCAGGGTGACCGGGATCACGAACTTCATCTTCTCGATCGCGCGCTCCATGTACTCGAACTGGCCGCTCCAGGTGATGTAGTAGCCGGGCGGGAACTTGACCTGCTCGGCGACAGCCTTGCGCGCGTCTGCGACGTAGGAGCCGATGTCGCGCTCGCGGATGTCGACGAAGATGTAGGCCGACAACAACGCGTTCTCGGTGCGGATGCCGGGCGTGCCGCGCGCCACCTTCACGCGGGCCACCTGGCCCAGCGGCACCATCGCGCCGCCCATCGTCGGCACCAGCACTTCGCGCTCGATCTGTTCGGGGTTGCTGCGCAGTTCGCGCGGGTAGCGCACCGTCACGCCGAAGCGTTCGCGGCCTTCGACGGTGATCGTGACCATCTCGCCGCCCAGCGCGGTGCCGATCACTTCCTGCAGGTCGCCGACCGACAGGCCGTAGCGGGCGAGCTGTTCGCGGTCCGGCTCGATGTTGAGGTAGAAGCCGCCGGTGATGCGCTCGGCGAACGCCGAGGTGGTGCCAGGCACGGTTTTCACGACGGCTTCGATCTGCTTCGCGAGCCTCTCCATCTCGCCCAGATCCTTTCCGAAC
>JANMAW010000048.1:0-1659 GCA_031360005.1 Rhizobacter sp. | reverse complement strand
TAGCCGATGGCACCCGCCGAACCACGCACCGGGTATTTGCCTTCGCCGAAATTGAGCAGCGTGTTCGGGATGCCGCGGTAGCCGAGCTTGTGGTTCAAACCGGCGAGCGCCACGTCGTTGCGTTCGCCGGTGAGTTCGCCGTCGGTGCCGACCAGTTTCTTCGGCACGATGAAGAGCGACAGGCCCCGGGTGCCGGCAATCAGCTTGCCGTCGGGCCCCGGAATCTTTGCGAGCACCAGGTGGATGATGTTTTCCGACAGCTCATGCTCGCCGTTCGAGATCCACATCTTGTTGCCGCGCAGCCGGTAGCGCGCACCGAGCGGGTCGCGTTCGAAGTCGTCGCCATCGGGAGTCGCGCGGGTCACCACGTCCGACAGGCTGGAGCCGGCCTGCGGCTCGCTCAGGCACATCGTGCCCGAGAAGCGGCCCGCGAATTCCTGCCGCGCGAACACCGCCTGCTGCAGCGCCGTGCCGTGCACCATCAACAGGTTCGCATTGCCGCTGGTCAGCATGCCGCCGCCGCCGATGCCGATGCCGGCCTTCGAGAAGAAACTGTTCGCCGCCATCTCGACGACGCACGGCAGCTGCATCCCGCCGATCTCGTAGTCCTGGGCGGCCGCGAGCATGCCCGACTCGGCATAGGCGCGTGCGGCGTCGTGGCTGGCCTGCGGCAGATGCACCTTGTCGCCGTCGAACCACGGCTCTTCAATGTCGGCCTGCCGATTGAACGGCGCGTACTTCTCGCGTGCGATCTTCTCGCAGGTGTCGAGCACCGACGCGAAGGTCTCGCGCGAATGGTCGGCAAAGCGCGCGCGCCGCTGCAGCGACTCGACATCGAGCCAGTCGTACAGCAGGAAGTCGGCGGTCTGCCGGTAGCTCATCGGGATCGCACGTACGCAGGGTCAAAGCACTTCGAAGACACCGGCCGCGCCCATGCCGCCACCGATGCACATCGTGACGACGACGCGCTTCGCGCCGCGGCGCCTGCCTTCGATCAGCGCGTGGCCGGTCAGGCGCTGGCCGCTGACGCCGTACGGGTGGCCGACCGCGATCGCGCCGCCATTGACGTTCAGGCGGTCCATCGGAACCCCGAGCGTTTCGGCGCAGTACAGCACCTGCACCGCAAAAGCCTCGTTGAGTTCCCACAGGTCGATGTCACCGACCGTCAGGCCCAGGCGCTTCAGCACCTTCGGCACCGCGAACACCGGTCCGATGCCCATTTCATCGGGCTCGCAGCCGGCGACCGCGAAACCGAGAAAGCGGCCGAGCGGCTTGATGCCACGCTTCGACGCGAGCGTTTCGCTCATCAACACGCAGGCGCCGCCGCCGTCGCTGAACTGGCTCGCATTGCCGGCCGAGATCACGCCACCCGGAATCGCCGGCTTGATGCCCATGATGCCTTCGTAGGTGGTGCCGGGGCGGATGCCTTCGTCGGCACGGATCGTCACTTCCTTGGTGCGCAGGCCCATCACCGGATCGGCGACGCCCGCCATCACGGTGCACGCGACCATCTCGTCGTTGAACTTGCCGGCTTCCTGTGCGGCAGCGGCGCGCTGCTGGCTCTGCGCGCCGTAGCGGTCCATGCGCTCGCGATCGATCTTGTAGCGCTTCGCGACCTGCTCTGCCGTCTGCAGCATGTTCCAGTAGATCTCGGGCTTG
>JANMAW010000121.1:0-16682 GCA_031360005.1 Rhizobacter sp. | reverse complement strand
TACGATTTCTACAAGATTGACGGCGCGCTGTTCGCACCGGCCGAGGTGTGGGTCAGTAACCTCGACAGCGGCAACACCTGGCACGGCGGTGCGCTGAACATGGCGCTGCTGACCGGGCTGTGGCTGAAGGAATCGTGATGGCCGCTCTGACGTTGCCGTTGAGCGTCGCGATCATGACCGACGAGACCGGCTGGCACACGCGCCAGCTGCAGGCGGCACTGCGCGCGCGCGCTTGCCTGGGACGCTGCGTCGATCTGGCGGACTGCCGCATCGACACCACCGCAGCGTGGCACGGCCTGGTCATTCCGGGCTTCGGCCGCGAGTTGCCCGACGCCGTGCTGGTGCGCGGCATTGCCGGCGGCACGTTCGAACAGGTCACCAAGCGCCTCGGCGTGCTGCACGCGCTGCGCGAACTCGGCGTGCCGGTCTACAACGATGCGCGCGCGATCGAGCGCAGCGTCGACAAGTCGATGACCAGCCTGCTGTTGCATGCGGCGCGCATTCCGACGCCGCCGACCTGGGCCACCGCGTCGCATGCGCAGGCGCAGCGCATCGCGATGCGCGAAGGCGCGAGCGGCCGCGCGCTGGTGCTCAAGCCGCTGTTCGGCTCGCAAGGCAAGGGTCTGCAGCTGGTGGGCAATGTCGGCGGCGTTCACCACCCCCTGCCGCAACTCGACAAGGCCTACGGGTCGCTCGCCTATCTGCAGCGCTTCGTGCCGCCGCTCAGCACCCCCGGCTTCGATTGGCGCGTGCTGGTCGTCGGCGGGCATGCCGTCACCGCGATGCGACGCGTCAGTGCCCACTGGATTCACAACATCGCGCAAGGCGCGCGCTGCGAGCCGGCTGTGCTGACGCCCGAGCTTGCGCAACTGGCCGAACGCGCGGCGGTCGCGCTGGGGATGGACTACGCCGGCGTCGACCTGATTCCCTCCGTGCGGCAGCCTGCAGCAGCGACGGAACACGACATCCAGGTGCTCGAAGTCAACGGCGTCGCCGCATGGCAGGGCCTGCAACGCGTGACCGGTTTCAACATCGCCGGCGCCATCGTTGACGACCTGCTCGACCGCAAGCTGGCACGCGCACCGGTCGGCGCTCGCGTGAGCGTGTCGCGCCGCGCATGAGCGCTGCCACGGAGCACGCGCTGCGTGGCGCCACCGACCGTGCCAGGGCGTGTTTCCTGCGGGCCTGCGAGCTCGACATCGCGGTGCGCAAGCCCGGCAACGTGAGCCGGGCATCGCCAGGTCACGGCATGCATGCAGACATGTTCATCGCCAGCGCGCAGGCCGCGGTCGGGCCGCTGTTCGAGCGCGGTGCATCGGTGGGTGAGCGCATCGAGGCAGCGGTGGCCGCGACGTGGGCGGTCGCGGGTTGCAACACGAACCTCGGCATCCTGCTGCTGTGCGCGCCGATCGCGCTGGCCGTCGAGCAGCGGCCCACGGCGGAGGCGCCTGCCGCGTTTCGGCACGCGATCGAAGCCGTGCTCGCCGGTCTCGACCTCGCCGACGCGCAAGCCGCCTACCGCGCCATCGCGCTCGCCCACCCCGGCGGCCTGGGCACGGCGCCGACCCAGGACGTGCAACAGCCACCGAGTGTCGATCTGCGTTCTGCGATGGTGCTTGCCGCAGAGCGCGACAGCATCGCGCGCCAGTACCGCGATGGGTACGGCGATCTGTTCGAGGTCGGTCCGGCGGCCCTTGGTCAAGGGTTTGCACTGATGGCGACGCCTGCCAGTGGCCGTCCGAATGCCGACACCGCTGCAGCGGTGCAGCGGCTGTATTTGACACTGCTGAGCCGTTTTGCCGATTCACACATTGTCCGTATTCACGGCGACGCCGTGGCACACATTGTCATGACGGCGGCGCAGGGGTGGTGCTCGCGCGCGTGGCGCGATGGCGAGCTCGATGCCGACCCCGAATTCGCCGGCTGGGACGCCGCGCTGAAGGCGGATCGCGTCAACCCCGGTACCACGGCCGATCTGACCGTGGCGGCGCTGCTGCTCGCCGGTCTGACGGATCCGCGCTGATCGGCCGCCGCGCGATTCGCGTGCGATGGCGGTTCAGCGGCCCGACGGTGGCACGGAATGTGATACGAAATTGGGCCGCGCTGGCGGATGGGCCAGTGTCGTGATGACCCCAGAACGCAATTCAGGAGATTGAAACCATGGCAAAAATTGATCGCATGATGGTCGGTGAGTCGCTCGTCGGAGAGGGCAATGAAGTCGCCCACATCGACCTGCTCATCGGGCCGCGCGGCAGCCCTGCAGAAACCGCGTTCGCGAACGCCCTCACCAACCAGAAGGACGGATTCACGTCGCTGCTGGCGGTGGTCGCACCCAACCTTCTCACCAAGCCCGCGACCGTGCTCTTCAACAAGGTCACGATCAAGGGCGCGAAGCAGGCGGTGCAGATGTTCGGGCCGGCGCAGCGTGCGGTGGCCATGGCGGTGGCCGACTGTGTCGAAGACGGCACGATCCCCGCTGCCGAAGCCGACAACCTGTTCGTCTGCGTCGGCGTGTTCATCCACTGGCTGGCCGAGGACGACACGAAGATCCAGGACTACAACTACAAGGCCGTGAAGGAGTCGATCAAGCGCGCCGTCAGCGGCTCGCCGACGGCCGCCGAAGTGGTTGCGAAGAAAGGCAGCGCGAGCCATCCGTTCGCGGCGCACAACTGAACCGAAACCCATCGGTAAAGAGGCCGACCGGTCTTCCGGCCGGCCTCTCTTCCATCTGCAGAGGCTGGGTGTGGCGTCGGCGGCGCGTTCAGCGCCCGCCCGGCACCATGCCCGCGCCGAGCAGTTGCAGCACCGCGGCGGCGCGCGAGGGCTTGTCGTGCGGCTCGGCCGCCCAGCGTTCGATCTGGACGCCGACCGCAGCCACGTCGCTGAACTTCTTCGGCTTGACGACCTTGACGCGCACCCAGCTCGCGCCGAACTCGCCGATCAGGATGTCGGCGACCGATTCGGCGAATGCCTCGAGCAACCGCAGCCGGTGCTCGACCAGTAAACGCCGCAGTCGCTCGCAGACCTCGCCGTAGTCGATCGTGTCGTTGATGCGGTCGGTGTCGCAGGCGCGGGCGCGCGGCAGCCCGGCATGCACGTCGATGACCAGCGGTTGAGGGCGGTGCAGCTCGGTCTCATGGATGCCGATCACCGTCTCGCCGACAAAGCCCTCGATGAAGATCAGGTCCAGCGCCGCCGGCGCGACGCGCACATGCGTCGATGCCGCTAGCGCGGGGGGGTTCGGCAGGGCGATGCTCAAGGTGTTCTCCGGTGCGGATGCTGATCGTGCGGCCGAATGTATCTTTGGGCGCGTTCCGCCCTGGTTGCAAAATATGGGCCAGTATCCATGGCTTGTGCCAGCCCACTGCGCACCCCGTGTTTCACCCGGTGCGCGCCGCGAGCCGGCGCACCAGAATCAAGGCCCGCTGCCAGCCCGACAGCCGGGCCGCACTGGAGACACCTGGATGGCGCTGACGCTGCGAAACGCTGGACATCAGGCCGATCGGCACGCCGATCATGTCCTGGATGTGGTGCGAAGTGGTTTCCACGAGCGGACGAACGATGTGGTCACGCGCTCGTGGAGCCGCTGCCTCAACGAATACCGCCTGCATCCCGACAAGCCGCGCGAACCGACCGTGATCGCGCGCGTCGCGCTCGAGGAACGGTGCGCGCGCCGCGCCGACGTCATCGATTGCGCGCGCTACGAGATGACGACGCTCTACCAGCAGCTCGCCGACGTCGAGTCGGCCGTGGTGCTGACCGACACCGACGGTGTGATCGTGCACATGGTCTCGTCGCCCGAATTCGCGGCCGAGGTCGCTCCGCTGGGCTTGCGCGCCGGTGGCATGTGGAGCGAAACCGAGGCCGGCACGAACGGCATGGGCACCTGCCTGGTAGCCGGGAGCCCGGTGTCGGTGCGGCGCGACGACCACTTCTTCACCCAGTTCACGCAGCTCACCTGCTCGGCGGTGCCGGTGTTCGATCCTTCCGGGCAGATCGTTGCCGTGCTCGACGTCACCAGCCGTTCGAGCCTGATGCAGCAGCACCTGCTGGTGCTGCTCGGCATGACGGCGCGGATGATCGAAAACCGGCTGATCGACCAGCGGTTCCGCAGCGCGCACCCGCTGCATTTCCACAGCCGTCCGGAGTTCGTCTACACCCTGCACGAAGGCAAGCTCGCGGTCGGCGACGACGGGCGCATCCTGGCCGCCAATCGCAGCGCGCTGTTCCAGCTCGGGCTGACGTCGATGGACGAGATTCGCTCGCGCCGCATCGAAGACCTGTTCCAGACCTCGCTGGCCGACATGCTGCAGCGCAGTGCATCGTCGTCGTTCCACCCGGTCGTGACCTACCGGGCGAATGCGGCGCTGCGATTCTTCGCGGTGGCGCGCCGCCCGGCCTCCGACGCCGACGCGCCGGCCGGATCGCTGCCGCCGGCCGCAGCGTCGATCACGCCGCCGACGCGGGCGCCGGCGCGTCTCGCCGCTCCGGTGCGTGCCGTGCCCGCCCCCTCCACCTTCGAAGACCCGCGCCTGGTCGCGCAACTCGACACCGCCCGGCGCGTGATCGCGCGGCGCACACCGGTTCTGCTGTGCGGCGAAACCGGCTCGGGCAAGGAGGTCTTCGCGCGGGCGCTGCACAACGCCAGCCCGCACGCCGCGGGCGAATTCGTTGCGATCAACTGTGCGAGCCTGCCCGAAAACCTGATCGAGTCCGAACTTTTCGGCTACCGCGCCGGCGCGTTCACCGGCGCGCAGCGCACCGGGCGCCGCGGCAAGATCCTGCAGGCCGATGGCGGAACGCTGTTTCTCGACGAGATCGCCGACATGCCGCTGGAGTTGCAGGCGCGCCTGCTGCGCGTGCTCGACGAGCGCCGCGTCACCCCGCTTGGCACCGAAGAAACCCACGCGGTGGATTTTCAACTGGTCAGTGCCAGCCACCGCAACCTGCCGGCGCTGGTGCGTGAAGGCCGGTTTCGCGAAGACCTGTACTACCGGCTGGCGGGCATCGAAATGCAGTTGCCGGCACTGCGCGATCGCAGCGACAAGCGCGAACTGATCCGCAGCGTGCTCGCCGCCGAGGGCGGGCCCGACGCGGCGCTGAGCGCCGAGGCCGAGCGTCTGCTGATGGAGCACAGCTGGCCCGGCAACATCCGCCAGCTCGGGCATGTGCTGCGCAGCGCCGCGGCGCTGGCCGACGGCAAGACCATCACGCGCGAGCATCTGCCGTCGATGGCGGTCAACCTGCAATCGTCCATGGCCCGCCAGTCGGCGCAAGCGGCAGCCGCGGCATCGGCAGCGAATGCCTGGGAGGCAGTCGCCGCCCCGCCAGCGACAGCTTCGGTCGCATCGGCAGCGGCGAGTGCGGCCGACGATGCGCACGCCGACAATGCGACATGCCCCGTCAAACTCAATCCGATCCAGGCCAACGAGCGGCAGGTGCTGTTGCAGATGCTCGAGCAGCATCGCTGGAATGTGAGCAATGTCGCCAAGGCGCTTGATGTCAGCCGCAACACCCTCTACCGCAAGCTCCACAAGCTCCACGTCCGGATCTCGCACCCGGAGCAAGGCTGCGCCGGCACCTGAGTCCGAACGGCGCGGCGCGCCTGCTCCGCCTGCGCCCGGCAACGCGGCCCCGGCGGTCGACTCGAAGCTGCGCACGCGCTTCGCCTGGTGCGTGACCGGCTCGGGCCACTTTCTCGATGAAGCGCTGGCGCTGGCCGCGCGGCTGCCCGAGGTCGACCTGTTCCTGTCGGGCGCCGGCGAAGAGGTGCTCGAGATCTACAAGCTTCCGATCGAGGGGCTGAAGCCGCGATTCCGCGTCTTTCGCGACAAGACCGCCAGCGGCGTTCCGGTGGGCATGCTGTACGAGGATCTGTATCACACCGTCGTCGTCGCGCCGGCCACCAGCAACACCGTTGCCAAGTGCGCCTTCGGCATCAGCGATTCGCTGCCGACGAACATGTTCGCGCAGGCCGGCAAGCTCGGCATACCGGGCATCGTGTTTGCATGTGACACCGAACCGGTGGTCGTGACGCGGTCGCCGCACGACTGGGTGACGCTGCGACCCCGGCGCATCGAACTTGAGAACGTCGAACGCCTGCGCAGCATCGACTTCTGCTGCGTCGTCGCGTCGCCCGCCGAACTCGAAGCGGCACTCGATGCCCGACTGAACGAACTCTCGCTCGCATGGAACACATCCTCTTCCTGACCGGGCGCCTCGCGCAGCCGAGCCTGGAACGGGTGCTGGCCGGCATCGACGCGACGCCGTTCAGTTGGGAGGTGCGCGATCTCGGCCTGCAGGTCGCCGCGCTGATGACGGCCGAGATGATCCGCCGCCGAGTGCCCGTGCCGTCGATCGGCACGCTCGCCGACGAGACCGCGGGCGAGCGGCGCCGTGTCGACCGCATCCTCGTGCCGGGCCGCTGCCGCGGCGATGTCGACGCGCTGACCCGGCATTTCGGCATCCCGGTGCAGCGCGGCCCCGAGGAACTGAAAGACCTGCCGCGCTTCTTCGACCGCGCCGCCAGGCCGATCGCGCTGGACGAACACGAGGTCGCGATCTTTGCCGAGATCGTCGACGCGCCTCACCTGAGCGTCGATGAGATCGTCGCGCGAGCGCAGCGGCTGCGCGCCGATGGCGCCGATGTGATCGACCTCGGCGGCTTGCCCGACACGAAGTTCGACCACCTCGCCGAGAGCGTGCAGGCGCTGAAGGCCGAAGGCTTCAAGGTCAGCGTCGATTCGGTCGACACCGACGAGTTGCTGCGCGGCGCTCGCGCGGGCGCCGACTACCTGCTGAGCCTGACGCTCGATACGCTGTGGGTTGCCGATGAGGTCGCAGCGACGCCGGTGCTGATCCCGCGCACACCAAGCGATGAAGCGTCGCTGTTCGAGGCGATCGAGATCATGCAGCGCAAGGGCCGGGCCTTCCTAGCCGATTCGATCCTCGACCCGATCCCGTTCGGCCTGACTGCCTCGATCGTGCGCTATCACCGGTTGCGCGAGCGTTTTCCCGAGGCGCCGATCATGATGGGCGTCGGCAACCTGACCGAGCTGACCGAGGCCGACACCAGCGGAATCAACGCGCTGCTGTTCGGCATCTGCGCCGAGCTCGATGTGGCGGCCGTGCTGACCACGCAGGTCAGCCAGCATGCGCGGCGCGCGGTGAAGGAGGCCGACTGGGCGCGCCGCATCATGCATGCGGCGCGCCGTCACCAGACGCTGCCGAAAGGCATCGACGATGCGTTGATGACGGTGCATGCGAAGCACCCGTTTCCCGACACGCCGGAAGAGATCGCGGCGACCGCGGCGCTGGTGCGCGACCCGAACTTCCGCGTGCAGGTGTCCGGCCGCGGCCTGCACGTCTACAACCGCGACGGGCTGCGCCTGGGGCAGGGCGCATTCGAACTGTGGCCGCAGCTTGGGCTCGAAGGCGATGCGGCCCATGCGTTCTACATGGGCGTCGAACTGGCGCATGCCGAGATCGCCCACAAGCTCGGCAAGCGCTATGTCCAGGACCAGCCACTCGATTGGGGATGTGCGGTCGATCGCGCCGGGCAGAACCTCGACGCATGGTGCGCTCCGGGCACGACCCTGGCGCCACGCAAGACGACCGAAGAACCATTCAAATGAACGACGTGATCTACGAGACGGTCGTGACCACGGTCGCTCCCGACGGCAGGCCGCATGTCGCGCCGATGGGCGTGCGCTACCGTGACGAGCAGGTGGTGCTGATGCCGTTCAGGCCTTCGACCACCTTCGACAACATCATCGCGACCGGCGTTGCGGTGCTGAACATCGTGACCGACACGCGCGTCTTCGCCGGCTGTGTGAGCGGCCGTCGCGACTGGCCGACCCAGCCGGCCGAACGGGTCGCCGGCGTCCGGTTGAATTGCGCGTTGCGCCATGTCGAAATGCGTCTCGCCGAGCGGATCGACGACGCGCAGCGCCCGGTGCTGCGCATGGGGCGCGTGCACGAGGTCACGCACGCGGCGTTTGCGGGATTCAATCGCGCGCAGGCGGCCGTGATCGAGGGCGCAGTGCTGGTGAGCCGGCTGCACATGCTGCCGCCCGAGAAGGTCGACAGCGAAATGGCGTATCTGCAGATCGCCATCGACAAGACCGCCGGGCCCGAAGAGCGCGAAGCGTGGGGCTGGCTGGTCGATGCGGTGCAGCGCCACCGCACCGATCTCGCGAACATCATCCAGGGGCCGGCGTCATGAAGCTTCTCGTCAGCGTTCGAAGTGTCGAAGAAGCTTTGCTGGTGGCGAATGGTGGTGCCGACTTCATCGACCTGAAGGAGCCGCGCGACGGCGCGCTGGGCGGCCTGCCGATCGCGACGATCCGCGCGATCGTCGAGGTGCTGCGCGGCAACGGCTGCGGCCTGCCGGTCAGTGCGACGATCGGCGATGTGCCGATGACTGAAGCGAGCCGCATCGCGGCGTGCGTTGCTGCGGTCGGTGCGTGCGGCGTCGACTATGTGAAGGTCGGCATCGATCGCGCCCCGCAGGCGCGCGCGGTGTTGGATGCGCTCGCCGCCAGCGGCTGGCCGGTCGTGCCGGTGTTCATCGCCGACCGGGGCCTCGCCTTCGCCGAAGTGGCGCACGCGTGTGCGCTTCGCTTCCCCGGCGTGATGGCCGACACCGCCGACAAGCGCGTCGGCAGCTTGTTCGATGCGCTGCCGATGAGCGATCTGCAGCGCTTCGTCGCGATGGCTCGCGAGGCCGGCGTGATGGTGGGCCTCGCGGGTGCGCTGCGCATTGCGCACGAGCCGTCGCTGCGCGCGCTCGCGCCCGACTTCGCGGGCTTTCGGACAGCGGTCTGTGCCGGCGACCGCAACTCGGCGATCGACCCGCAGCGGCTGCGGGCGCTGACCGCGCTGATGCACGGACAAGTGTCGGCTGAAGCGGGTTGATGCGAGTCGGACCGAACGTGCCGCGT
Organism: Rhizobacter sp.; assembly: GCA_031360005.1. GTDB lineage: Bacteria > Pseudomonadota > Gammaproteobacteria > Burkholderiales > Burkholderiaceae_C > LMDS01. The sequence goes on along the minus strand of JANMAW010000121.1, from coordinate 7,740 downwards.
TGAGGGTTCGATGCTGTCCGGGACGACCGCCGTCTTCAGTGCTGCATGAATGAGCAAATTAGGCTGGAAGCGCTTCCTTGAGGAAGTGGTAACGGCCGCTGCCGTGCCCGATCTATGAAAGCATGAGGTACGCGATGAGTGCGTAGCGCCTTCGGCGGCAGAATGTTGTAAGCCATCGACCAGCCCTGGAACTCACGAACTTCGATCGGCTGCTGGTGGACGGTGGTGACGCCTTGATGTCGAACATCGAGCTTGATACGCTCATACAACGCATTGGTCACCAGATCTGCACCCTCTATCACTTGCATGAAGTTGCCGTCCGAGAACACCAGGATGCCCGTGATGCCGAGCCTCTCGTTGTTTCTCTGGCATTGATCCACGAGGTCCAGAAGCGTTGTCTCGTTGAACTGGAAAATCGCCGAGCTGACGTACGTGATCGAAATCATGGATCGCTCCACCGATTACCGCAAAGCCTTCATCGGCAAGGTCAAATTTACGCCGATTTGCCCTCCGGCGGTCGCATTCTGTTTCCCGAACCGGCTTCATCGACGTGCATCGATAGTTGCTGGCGTGACGCGCACCCCCGAATATGAAGGTTGCCGCCCTGCGCCATCTCGGTCGTGACCTGCGCCATCAGGCGTCGACGTACCGTGCGCCTCCGAGCAGCAACTCCCGCACGCGCCCCAGTTCGGCGTGGTGGACGATGTCGATCGGGAACGCCGCGCCGTCCGACAGCGCCGCGAAGCGCTGATCGACGATGCCGGCCTCGGTCAGCTGCGTCAGGCTGGCCCGCGGGTCGATCGCGCACGACTTGACGACCACCAGACGCTCGGCATTAAGGCGGCGCGCCAGATCGAGGGCGATGCTGTCGGAAGTGATCTCCCAATTCGTTTGCGCGTCGGGCTGATCGCGTTGCAACTCGTAGGGCAGCCACAACGCCGTCTTTCCGTTGTGCAGCACGCGCCGGATGTCAGCCTTGCTGCGGGCCAGTTGCAGCGCAGGGTTCAGGCCGTGCATCAGGTAGGCAGTTTGCGCCATCGCGAGCAACGCCATGTTGTGCGCGCTGACGTCGCCGAATTGCCAGTGCGCCTGGGCGCGCCGGACTTCGTCGGCGAAGCTGCCCCCGCCGCAGACGACGGTGACGCGGCCGCCGCCGCACTGCGCCAGCAGGTCGAGCCACGCCGGCAGCATCGGGTTGGTGTTCAGGCTGCCGCCGATCTTGACGATCCACATCAGCGGCTGTCCCTGGCGAAGAGGGTTGCTGTCGCGACGCAGGGCGCGCACACCTGGGCCCAGGCTTGCACGTTGCTGCGGCCCGTGCTCGCATGCGCCGCGACGCGCGCCACCTCGACGCCATAGGCCGCGAGAGGGCGGCCGGGCGATGGCTCGGTGGTCCTTCGGCCGGTGGCGATCGCGGCTGCGAGCACATCGCGCACCAGAAAGTCGCCGCAACCGGCGCTGACCACCACGGCCTGCGGGCCCAGCTCGTGCGCCGCGATCACGCGGCGCAACTGGCCGCCCAACTCGGCGACCTGCGCCTCGCGCCACGATCGCGCGAACGCGAGCCAGTCGTCGGGTGCGGCGTCACGCTGATCCAGCCCGACCATTCGTGCCAGCCTCTGCCGGGTCGCGGGCAGGTCTTTCGGCGCGTTGTCGGCACTCGGGTGCAGGTCGTGTGCCGGGTTCAGTTCACTGGTCAGGCGATAGACGTCGGCGGCAGTTGCAAAGAACTCGTTCATCACGTTGTGCGGCGTGCCGCGCCAGTCGATGCGCTGCGCCACCGCACACAGCGGCGTGCGCACGACGCCGTGGTAGACGAGCTCGCCACGCGCCAGCCGTTGTGCGTCGGTGCGGCTGTCGGTCAGCACGCTCCCGCCGCGGAATGCGATCAGGTCGGTCGTCGTGCTGCCGATGTCGATCAGCAAGCCCTCGCCGGAGCCTTCGCCGAAACGCAAAGCGGCATGGCGCGCGGTCGCGAGCCAGTTGGCCGACGCGATCGCATCCCAGTGCGTGACCACGTCTGCGGCCCGGCACCAGCCGGCGTCGCCGGCGAAGAAATGTACCGACTCGCCGGCCGCCGAAGCGTTCGACAGCGACCGCGCCAGTTCCGCCGCGATGCTGCGCACGCCGTCTTCGCGAGTCGCAAACAGATCGACCATTTCGCCGGTCATCGTGACGGCGTGTTGCGCCGCGCCGAAGCCGGGCCATCGCGCGCGCGCCGCATGCAGCACCGGTGTGAGCTGGTCCATGCCCTGCCAGAGCGGGCAGGCCCACTGCGCCACGTCGACGACCTCGCCGCGTTGCAGCAGGCAAGCCTTGACGTGCGCGCCGCCGACGTCCCAGCCGATCACGCTGCGCTCAGGCATGGCCATGCGCCGCCTCCTGATCGCGCGCCGCGATCACCTCGCCGGCGAGGTTGCGCCCCAACGCGCGCGACAGCCCGACATAGGCGCAGGTGACGCGCGGGTTGACTTCGATCACCACCGGCCCGCGCTGTGCATGCCACACGATGTCGATGCCGACGTAGCCGCACAGGCCGGGGATCGCGCGGCCGATGCGGGTGGCCAGGTCGCCCAGCGTGTCGCTGCGCCGATCCGCACCAGGCCCGCCTGCGCGCCGATCCGCACCCGGCGCGCCTGCGCGCCGTTCCGCACGCCGGGCGCCCGTGCGCCGTTCCGCGATCGCCCCGCCTGCGTGTTCGACCGGCAACACGTTCACGTCAACGCCCTGATACGACAGCATGCCGTCGCCATCGATGGCAAGGTGCTGGCGGTTGATGCTGAGCAGCTCAGTTCGCCGGGCGCTGCACATCAGCGACAGGCTCAGCGCCTCGCCGTCGACCCACGGCTCGATCGCCATCGGGGAGCCGGCACGCGAGCGTTGCGACCAGTCGTTCCAGGCCGCCTCGGGGCTTGCATGCAGGCGGGTGCCGAGCGCGCCCGCGCCGTCGTCTGGCTTGCACACCCAGCGCGTGATCTCGGGCGCATGCGCGAAGGCCAGCGGCGTCGTCACGCCAGCGTCGGCGAGCCGCATCAGCGTGGCGCGCTTGCCTGAGGCGAGCGCGATCGCCGGGCCATCGCAACCGAGCCAGCGCGCGGGGTCGACGCCGCGCTGGAGCCGGGCCAGCAGACCGTCGGTCTCGGGTGCGACGACCCAGACCAGGTGGTGTGCCTCGGCCTGGCGCGCGACGAAATCGAAGGCCGATTCGCCCTCCCGCGGTTCGACCGGCGTGGCCGGTCCCGGCACCGGCGCAGCAAGGTCGCAGGTGGCAACCGACACGCGATAATCCCCGAGGCGAAGCAGGTCGTTCGCGATCGCATCGCGCATCGCCCGGCCCATCGTCAGCAGCTCATCGCCCGGCCCTTCGGCGCCGGCCATCGCGCCGCCGCCACTCAGATACTCGTACACGAAGATCCGCTTCATCGCCCCGCCGCTTCGCTTTCGTTCGACATGAACCTCATTCCCGTGATCGATCTGATGCAGGGCCAGGTGGTCCGTGCCGTGCGCGGAGACCGTCAAGCCTATCGACCGATCGTGTCGCAGCTGTGCAGCGGCAGCGACCCGTTGACGATGGCCGACGTTCTGTGCGAGCACTGTGCGACGCGCCGGTTGTATGTGGCCGACCTCGACGCTTTGCTCGGCAGGCCGGCGCAGGCGGCCGTGTTGCGCTCGCTACTGCAGGCCTTGCCCGATCTGGAGCTGTGGCTCGACGCCGGCTTTGCGAACGCGACCGCGGCCGACGCGCTGCGCGCCGAGCTCGGCGCGGCCGGGGCACGTGTCGTTCCGGTGTTCGGCAGTGAATCGCTGGCGTCGCGCGCCGAACTCGAGCGCTGCTTCGGCGGCGCAATCGGGTCTGACGCCGGTGCTGTCACCGATGCGGTGCTGTCGCTGGACCGCCGCGACGGCCAGCGCCTCGACGCCGCGGGTTGCTGGGAAGCGCCCGCGCTGTGGCCGCAGCGGGTGATCGTGATGACGCTCGAGCGGGTCGGCTCCGGCGCCGGCCCGGACCTGGAAACGCTCGCCGATGTGCGGCTCAAGTCGCCGTCGACGTTCATCGTCGGCGCCGGCGGGATCCGCGACCAGCGCGACCTCGCGCTGGCACGCGATGCCGGCGCCGGGGCCTGGCTGGTCGCCAGCGCGCTGCACGACGGCCGGTTGCCGCGCGCGCGCGCCTGACTGAAGGTGGATCGCAGCCGCATGGCGCTGGCTGCATCACGTTTCGTGCCATCGCGATTGCCGCGGCCTGCGCGCGGCAGCTGGCCCACTCGCCGCCACATCTGCAACACCGGGCGCGACACAGTGTTCCACTTCTGATGGCAGCCGATGCGCCGCGGCCCGTGACTGCCGGCGGCCAGCCGTGGCACATCGCTTGCGTCGTGCAGCTCCCATGACCGAAACATCTGCGGCCGCGCCGGCTGCCGGCAGCGCCTGGACCTGCCCGTTCTGCCCTCTGGCCTGCGACCATTTGGGTGTGGAGGTTGGCGCGGGGCTCGATCCAATGGCGCTGCAACGCGGCGATTGCCCGCGCGCGAGCCGCGGCCTTGCGCAATTCGCAGCGCTGCCCTCCGATGCCGCTGCGCTGGTCGATGGCCAGCCGTGTGATCTCGCGACCGCGGCCACCGCGGCGGCGCGGCTGCTCGGCGCGAGTCGCCAGCCGCTGTTCGCCGGCCTCGGCACCGATGTGGCCGGGGCGCGCGCTCTCTACCCGCTGGCCTGCGGCACCGGCGCGATCTGCGACGCCGCTGCCGGCGACGCGCTGATGCACGGGCTGCGCGCGCTGCAGGACCGCGGCCAGTTCACCACGACGCTCGCCGAGGTGCGCACCCGCGCCGACCTGATCGTGTTCGTCGGCGGCCTGCCGACCGACCTGGCGCCGCTGATCGGGCCGCGTTGCGGCATCGGCGACGCCCAGGTGGCGCAGCGCCAGGTGGTCGTGCTCGGGCCGGGCCCGGGCGATGAGGCCGTGCTCGCGGCTTGGGCCGGACACGGCGGCGTCGGCGTCGAGGCGCTGCCGCTGCACGGCGACCTGTTCGATACGCTCGCGCTGCTGTCGGCGCTCGTTGCCGAGCGGCCGCTGCCGGCCGCCGCCCCGCAAGCGCTGCGGGCGCTCGCCACGCGGCTCCGCGCGGCGCGTTATGCCGTGCTGGTCGGCGCGCCGGCACGGCTGCCGGCGCAGGGCGCACTGATCGTCGAAGCGGTGCACCAGGTGGTCGCCGGCCTGAACCGCAGCACCCGCGCCGCCGCGCTGTGGATCGGCGGCGGCAACGGTGCAGCGACCGTGAACCAGGTGTTCGCGTGGCTTTCGGGCCTGCCGCTGCGTTCACGTGCCGGGCCGCGCGGGTTGGAACACGAGCCGCTGCTGTTCGACACGACGCGGCTGCTGGCCGACGGCGCGGTCGACGCGCTGCTGTGGGTGTCGAGCTTCGATGCGCAGGCGCTGCCGCCGCCGAACCGAGTACCGATGATCGTGCTCGGCCACCCGGCGCTCGCTGCCGCGGCCGGCCGGCGCAGCGCAATGCCGACGGTGTTCATCCCGGTCGCGACGCCCGGCATCGGCAGTGCGGGCCACCTGTTCCGCACCGACGGAACGGTGCTGATGCCGCTCGCTGCCGTCTATCGCGATCGCCTGCCGACAGTGGCCGATGCCGTTCGGCGCATCACGTCGGCGCTGCGCGCGGTGCGTGAGGAAAGCGTCGCATGAGCAGCCTGTTGCTCCGCGGTGGCCTGGTGATCGACCCGGCCCACCACGCGGCCGGGCAGCGGCGCGACTTGGCGGTGCGCGACGGCCGCATCGTCGATGCCGTCGCGGGCGCGGTCTTCGAGCAGCAGATCGATATCGAAGGCTGTGTCGTGATGGCCGGCGGCATCGACATGCACACCCACATCGGCGGCGGCAAGGTCAATCTGGCGCGCCTGCTGATGGCCGAAGACCATCGCGCCGGGCCGAATCCGATCGCGCCGCCGGCGAATCCGCTCGAGCTCGCGTCATGCGGCAGCTGCGCACCGGGCACGTTGGCGATCGGGTACCGCTACATCGAGATGGGTTACACCGCGGCGTTCGAGCCGGCGATGGTGCCGAGCAACGCGCGTCACGCGCACATGGAGATGGGCGACGTTCCGATCCTCGACCACGGCGCCTACGTGATGCTCGGCAACGACGAGCTGTTCCTGCAACTGCTCGCCGAAGGCGGGCCTTCGTTGCGCAACTTCGCGCAGATCCGCGACTACACCGCGTGGACCATCGGTGCCAGCAAGGCGATGGGCGTGAAGGTGGTGAACCCGGGCGGCATCTCGGCCTTCAAGTTCAACCAGCGCAGGCTCGATGTCGACGAGAACCACGTGCACTGGCAGGTCACGCCGCGCCAGGTCGTGCATGCGCTGGCACGCGCGCTGCGCGAACTCGGCGTGCCGCACCCGCTGCACATCCACGGCAGCAACCTCGGCGTGGCCGGCAACATCCGCTCGACGCTCGAGACGATCGAGGCCCTCGAAGGACTGCCGGCGCACCTGACGCACATCCAGTTCCACGCCTACGGCACCGAGGGGCCGAAGAAGTTTTCGTCGGCCGCGCTGCAGCTCGCCGAGGCGGTGAACGCGAACCCGCAGATCAGCATCGACGTGGGCCAGATCATGTTCGGCCAGACCGTCACCGCCTCGGGCGACACGATGCGCCAGTACGCGCAGTCGGGCCTGGCGAACCCGCGCAAATGGGTCGGTGCCGACATCGAGTGCATGGCCGGCTGCGGCGTCGTGCCGTTCCGCTACCGCGAGCAGAGCTACGTCAACGCGCTGCAGTGGGCGATCGGGCTCGAGATCTTCCTGCTCGTGCGCAACCCGTGGCAGGTGGTGCTGACCACCGACCACCCGAACGGCGGCCCGTTCACGAGCTACCCGCACCTGATCCGCCTGCTGATGGACCGCAGCTTCCGCGACGAGCAACTCGCGAAGCTGCATCCGGAGGTGGCGGCGAACAGCGCGTTGCGTTCGATCACGCGCGAGTTGTCGCTCGACGAGATCGCGATCCTGACGCGGGCCGGCCCGGCCCGGCTGCTTGGCCTGATCGACCGCGGCCGGCTCGGCGTCGGCGCCGCGGCCGACATCGCGGTCTACCGCGAAGACGCCGACCGCGAGGCGATGTTTCGAACGCCGGAGTACGTGTTCAAGGACGGTACGCTGGTCGCGCGCGCCGGCCGCGTGATGGCCATGCCGGTCGGTGGCACGCATTTCGTCGCGCCGGGATATGACCCGTCGATCGAGAAAACGCTGCGCCGCCACTGGGAGGCACATGGCGCGATCAACTTCGACAACGTGGCGATCGGCCACGACGAGTTGTGCAGTTGCTGCAACGGCGGGCGCTTGCTGCCGGCCGCCTGCTTCGAGGGGAACGGCGCATGAGCGCGCCGCTTGAGCGCAACGGCGTCCTGAGCGACGACAGCTTCGCCGAGGCCTTTCCGATGAAGGCGACGCGCATCGTCATCACCGCCCGCAACCTGACCTGGGCCCGCATCGCTGCGGTATCGATGACGGGCTTCGCGACCTCGGTGATCGCCTGCGGCTGCGAGGCCGGCATCGAACGCGAGCTTGCGCCCGACGAGACGCCCGATGGCCGGCCGGGCCTGGCCGTGCTGATTTTTTCGATGTCGGGCAAGGAGCTGGCCAAGCAGGTCGAGCGACGTGTCGGGCAATGCGTACTGACCTGCCCGACGACCGCGGTGTACGCCGGCATCGCTGAAGGCGAGG
>JANMAW010000037.1:0-2992 GCA_031360005.1 Rhizobacter sp. | reverse complement strand
TCGCCGCGGTGGCGCTGATGTCGGAAGACCAGCACCCGGCCCTGCCGGCGAGCCTGACGCTGATGGCCGGCCCGGTCGATTGCCGCATCAGCCCGACCGAGGTCAACCGGATCGCCAACGCCAAACCGATCGAGTGGTTCGAGAACAATCTGATCAGCAAGGTGCCATCACGCCACGGTGGCGGCGGCCGGCGCGTCTACCCCGGCTTCGTGCAGCTATCGGCGTTCATCAGCATGAACAAGGACCGGCATGTCAACGCGTTCAAGGAGTACTACCAGCACCTCGCCCGCGACGAGTTCGACAAGGCCGAGGTCACGCGGACCTTCTACGAGGAGTACATGGCGGTGGCCGACCTCTCGGCCGATTTCTACCTGGAGACCGTCAGCGTCGTGTTCCAGCAATACGCACTGCCCAAGGGAGAGCTGAAGTTCCGCGGCCGCCGCGTCAACCCGGCGGCGATCCGCCGCACCGCGCTGCTGACCGTCGAAGGCGAGCGCGACGACATCTGCGCGATCGGCCAGACCCTCGCGGCACAAGACCTCGCGAGCAGCCTGCGCCCCTACATGCGCACCCACTACGTGCAGCCGAACGTCGGCCACTACGGCGTGTTCAGCGGCAAGCGCTGGCAGAACCACATCTACCCGGTCGTGCGCGACGTGATCCACATCTCGCAGTAGACCGGCCCCGGTCTACTCTTTCGAGGCCGGCATGTGCTGCGGCATCGCACCGCCGGCGGCGCCCGTCGCCGGACCGCGCGCGATGCGCCGCTTCGCCCAGGTCGCGAGATCGTCGAGATAGCTGTAGATCACCGGCACGACGATCAGCGTCAGCAGCGTCGATGTGACCACGCCGCCGATGATCGCGCGGCCCATCGGCGCCTGGATCTCGCCGCCTTCGTCGAGCGCGAGCGCCAGCGGCAGCATGCCGAAGATCATTGCGGCCGTCGTCATCATGATCGGTCGCATCCGCACCAACCCGGCCTGCAGCAGCGCCTGCGCGGTGGCCAGCCCGGCCCGGCGACCGTGGTTCGCGAAATCGACCAGCAGGATCGCGTTCTTCGTCACCAGCCCCATCAGCATCACCAGCCCGATCATCGAGAACAGGTTCAGCGTCGAGTGCGTGACGAGCAGCGCGAGCATCACGCCGATCAGCGCCAGCGGCAGCGAAGCCATGATCGCGAGCGGCTGCAGGAAACTGCCGAATTGCGATGCCAGCACGATGTAGATGAAGATCACCGCGGCCCCCAGCGCCAGCAGGATTCCGGCGAACGCCTCGGCCTGCTCTTTCGACTGGCCGCCCATGTCGAAGCGGTAGCCCGGCGGCAGCTGGGTTGCGTCGACGAGCTTGCGCACCTCCTTGCCGACATCTCCGCTCGGCCTGCCGGTCACCCCGGCATAGATCGCCTGGCGGCGTTGCAGATCCTGGCGCTTGATGACCTCGGGGTTGATCACCGGCACGACATCAGCGACGCGCGACAGCGCGACCGGCGTGCCATCTTTCGCATACGCGACCGGCAGGCTGTCGAGTTGCGCGACGTTCTCGCGCAGCAGTTGCGGCAGGCGCAGCTCGACCTCCACCTGCTCGCCGTCGGGCGCGGTCCAGTAGGTCGCGACGTCGCCGTTGACGAAGCTGCGCAGGCTCGCGGCGAGCTGGGTCGGCGTCAGGCCGAGTTCGCGCACCGCATCCGGACGGATGCGCACGGCATAGGCGGGAAGTCCGGGCTTCACCGAGGTCTCGAGGTCGGTGATGCCCTTGATGCCCCGGATCTTGTCGGCCAGCCGCAGCACTTCGGCGTCGAGCACCTTCGGGTCGGGGCCGAGCAGCGAGACGAAGATGGGCCGCTGGCCGAGCGACACATCGGCGCCCGGGATCGGTGCGATCGCCTTGCGGATCGCTTCCTCGACCTGCTTCTGCGTGCGCTCGCGTTCGCTGCGCTTGACGAGCTGGTTGCTCAGGTTGCCGACGTTGCGGCTGCCGTCGACATCGCCGACCTGCGTCGACACCAGCCGCACCTCGGGCAGCGCACGCACCAGTTCCTCGACCTGCTTCATCTTCTCGTTGCCGCGCGCCAGACTCGTGCCTACCGGCATGCGCACGTTCATCGAGATGTAGCTGTTGTCGGCGTCGGGGATGAACTCGCTGCCGACCAGCGGCGCCAGCGCGAGCGCGCCGACGAAGCTCGCGACGCCGGCCCACAGCACGACGCCGCGCGGCGTGATCGTGGCGCGGCGCGGCCTGAGCGCCGCCAGTCGCCGCTGACGCAGCGCCGCCCAAACGCCGATCGCCGGCAGCCACAGGCGATAGCGGCGCGTCGAGAACACCCAGCCGATCAGCCACTCGTAGACGGCGTGCATCGCGTCGAGCAGGCGGTCGGTGCCGCGCATCAGGTGGCCGATGACCGGCAGCCGGATCAACGGGTTGCGCGGCGGGTCCTTCCAGATGCTCGAGAGCATCGGGTCGAGCGTGAAGCTGACGAACAGGCTCACCAGCACCGCGACCGCCACCGTGATGCCGAACGGGAAGAAGAATTTGCCGACGATTCCCTTCATGAACGCGACCGGCACGAACACCGCACAGATTGCGAAGGTGGTCGCCATCACCGCCAGGCCGATCTCCTCGGTGCCGTCGCGCGCCGCGCTGACGTGGTCCTTGCCCATGTGGATGTGGCGAACGATGTTCTCGCGCACCACGATGGCATCGTCGATCAACAGCCCGATGCACAGGCTCAGCGCCATCATCGTCATGAAGTTGAGCGTGAAGCCGAACGCGTAGACCGCGATGAAGGCCGAGATCACCGAGATCGGCAAGGTCAGCCCGGTGATGATGGTGCTGCGCCAGCTGTGCAGGAACAGGAACACGATCGCCACCGTCAGCAGCGCGCCTTCGAACAACGTGCGCTACACGCCGTTGAGCGACTCCTTGACCCACTCGCTGTCGGCATAGACCAGCCGCAACTCGACGCCGTGCGGCAGCGCCTTGCGCAGCTCCTCGG